>JAFUDW010000142.1 GCA_017464225.1 Clostridia bacterium
CCGTCCCCATAGCCCACGGGCAGAGTGGCGATCAGCACGGGGGATGCGGCAGTATAGGTGCGTCCGTAGCCCACAGTGTCGCCTTCCCGAACGCGCTTTACATAAGCGATCCTGGTTTCAAAGCGCATGGCAGGCCTGAGCGCCAGCGCGTCATAGCCCTCGGCGCAGCCATAGAGCGCGATGCCCTCCCGGACCATATCGAGCCTTGCCCAGGGAAAGCGCAGCGACGCGTCGCTGGCGGCGGCGTGGAGCGTCAGCCCATCGGGCAACAGCGCAGTAAGACGGCGGAAGCGCTCAAACTGAGCCCGGGAAAAGCTGTCGTCCGGGTTGTCGGCGTCCGCGAAATGGGTAAAAGCGCCGGTGAGCTTCACATAAGGCGCGTTTTCCAGCGCGGTCAGCGCGGCGGCGATCTCCTCCTCGCTCCTTGCGCCGATACGGTTCATGCCAGTATCCACTTTCAGGTGGATTTGGGCGATCTTGCCTGTTTTACGGCAGGCGTCCTGCATGAGCGCGATACCCTGCGCGTCGGACACGGTTTGGACCAGCCCCTCGGTCGCTGAAATTTGCGCGCCCTCCGGGCTGGCGTTGCCCAGCACCAGGATAGGCGCTTCGATCCCTGCCTGGCGCAGAAGACGGCCCTCCTCAGGCACGGCCACGCCCAGCGCGTCAGCGCCGTTTTGCAGCGCGGTTTTCGCCACGGGGATCAGTCCGTGGCCGTATGCGTTTGCTTTGACCACGGCCATCATGGGAACGCCCACGGCTTTTTTCAGCTGTTTGGCGTTATGGGCGATGGCGCTCAGGTCGATCCGTATGCAGGTTCCGCGGCTGTCCGGGGATTGATTGTTCATCATGCAGTCTGCCTCCTGAATTTCCTGCGGTTATTATAGCACAGACGCATGAAAATTACCATCTGAGCGCGGTAAAATGTTAAGGTCAGGCTTTTAGCGCCTCTCCGGCTTTCCGGCCGGCCCGGAAGGCGGCCAGGTTGGTTTGCAGCGTGGCGGGCTTCACATTGGCTGCGATGGCGGTCTCATAAGCCTCTTCGGGCCATTCGGTGAGGGTGGACATCACGCCGAGCAGCACGATGTTTACCGCCCGTACGCTGCCGCAGTCCTCGGCGATCTGCTGAGCGTCAATGGCGTATACTGGGCGGCCTGTGATCTCCTGCTCGGGATACTGCGCCTTGCCCATGATGACAGGCATGGGCAGCATGCGCCGGGTGTTGGCGATCATGGCCCCGTTTTTCTTTAAATAAAATTCGGCCCGCAGCGCTTCCAGCCATTCAAAGGCGATCACCATATCGGCCTCGCCGGGCGTGACCAGGGGAGAGGCCACGTTTTGTCCAATGCGCACGTGGGTGATCACGCTGCCGCCGCGCTGGCTCATGCCGTGCACCTCGCTGACCTTCACGTCATCGCCCATTTGAAGGGCCAGATAGCCCAATATTTTACTGGTCAGCAGGATGCCCTGGCCGCCCACGCCTACGATAATGATATCCTTTTTCATGTCCGGTCACCTCCGCAGGAAATGGCCCCGAAGGGGCACTGGCCCACGCACAGGCCGCAGCCGTTGCACAGGGCGGCATTGATATGCACGCCGTCCCCGTGGCGCTCGATGGCGGGGCAGCCCAGCCGCATGCAGGCGCCGCAGTTCCGGCAGCCCGCCACCTTGGCGGGTGTGGGACGCCGCTTGTCCAGCAGCGCGCAGGGATAACGGGCGATCACCACCGATACGCCGTCCCGGTTCAGCTCTTCCTTGAGAACCTTTTCCAGAGCGTCCATATCCATGGGGTTTTCCACCACCACGTGAGCGCCGATGCTTTCGCACAGCCGCTCCAGATTGAGCTGAGGCGCGGGCTGGTTATGAATGTCAAAGCCTGTTGCCGGGTTCTGCTGATGACCGGTCATGCCGGTGATGCGGTTGTCCAGGATCACCACGGTGATGTTGCTGCGGTCATATACCGCGTTCACCAGACCCGTGATGCCGCTGTGAACAAAGGTGCTGTCACCCAGCACCGCCACGCTCTGGCGCGCGAAATCCCGGCCCCGGGCCTTTTCCGCGCCCACGGTCATGCCCACCGACGCGCCCATGCACAGCGCGCTTTCCAGGCTGTCGATGGGGGGCAGAGCGCACAGCGTATAGCAGCCGATATCGCCAAACACGTGCAGCTTGAGCTTTTTGAGCACGTGGAAGGTGGCTCGGTGGGGACAGCCGGGACACAGCACCGGGGGACGCGCGGGCAGGGCCGGTTCCTCAGGCGCTTTCTCTCCGCCAGAGGCCTTGCGGATGCGCTGTACGCTGAGCTCGCCCTGGCGTCCGGTGTATTTTTTACCCTCCACAGCGATGCCCATGGCGGCGATCTCCTGCTCGATGATGCCCTCCAATTCCTCAATGACCACCAGCTTGTCCACCTGGGCGGCAAACGCGCGGATGGCGGCGCGGTCAATGGGATAGCTCAGGCCCAGCTTCAAAATGCTGGCCTCGGGCAGCGCTTCCCGCACGAACTGGTACACCACGCCGGCGCAGATCACGCCCAGGGCGCGGCCTTTCATTTCCACGCGGTTGAGCCCCAGAGACGCGGCGTCGGCCTCCATCTTCGCTTCCCTTTGCTCCACAAATACATGGCGCTTTCTGGCCATAGCGGGCATCATCACGTTTTTCATGATGTTTTTTTCGTAAGGCTTTACGGGCAGCTCCGTTCGTTCTCCCACTTCCACCGGGGAGCGCTGATGCGCCAGCCGCGTGGTGAGCCGGAAGATGACCGGCGTATCATACTGCTCGCTGATTTCAAAGGCGCGCTTGATAAAATCGCTGCATTCCTGGCTGTCGGCCGGCTCGATCACCGGCACGTGAGCCGCCCGGGCGATCATGCGGGTATCCTGCTCGTTCTGGCTGGAATGCATAAAGGGATCGTCGGCAACGCAGAGCACCAGACCGCCGTTGACGCCGGTATAGGCCGCGGTATACAGCGGATCTGCCGCCACGTTCAGGCCCACGTGCTTCATGCAGCTCATGGCGCGAACGCCGCACATGGCCGCGCCGAAGGCCGTTTCCACAGCCACCTTTTCATTGGGCGCCCATTCGCAGTTGATTTCGGGATAGGTTGCCGAGAATTCGGTGATCTCGGTGCTCGGGGTTCCTGGATAGCTGGAAACCACGCGCACGCCGGCCTCGTACGCGCCGCGGGCGATGGCTTCGTTGCCAAGCATCAGCTTTTTCATATATCGCACACTCCTGCAAGAAATAGCATAATTCAACATAATACAGTATAGCAAAGGCAGTGCGAAAAGGGAAGTCTATTTTTTGTATTATCTGGAAAAAAACGGCGGTATTTCACGGGATCAATGTTGCGCGTCATGCTTTTTTGCTATATAATGTATTTGTGAAGATATGCGGCATGCCGCCATTCTGATAAAACAAACAGGGAGGAATTGCGCTATGATTTCCTGGAAGAACCTCGATACGCTGGAAAGCTGCAAAAAGCTGGCTGAGCTGAAGGACCATGTGAACCTGCAGGAGGCCATGAGCGGCGAAAACGGCGCTGCCCGCGTGGCCCAATATGCCGTGCCCATGGCTCAGGGCATGCAGTACAATTACGCCGCCAAGCAGGTGGATGAGGACGTGCTGTCCGCGTTGGCTGATTTGGCCGAGGAGGCCCAGCTCATTGAAAAATACAAAGCCCTTTATAATGGCGAAGTGATCAATACCGGTGAAAAGCGCCTTGTGCTGCATCAGCTGTGCCGCGGCCAGCTGGGCGACGCCGTGGTGGCCGACGGTGTGGATAAGCGCGCTTTTTATGTGGCCGAGCAGAAAAAGGCCGCCGATTTTGCCGAGAAAGTGCATAACGGACAGATTGCCAACGCAAAGGGTGAAAAATTCACCACCGTGGTGCAGATCGGTATCGGCGGCAGCGATCTGGGACCCCGCGCCATGTACCTGGCGCTGGAAAACTGGGCCAAGCAGAACGGTTGCTTTAAAATGGAAGCGCGGTTTATCAGCAACGTGGATCCCGACGACGCCGCCAGCGTGCTCAAGGGCATCGACGTTTCCCGCTCGCTGTTCGTGCTGGTGTCCAAGTCCGGCACCACGCTGGAAACGCTGACCAACGAAGCGTTTGTCAAGGACGCGCTGAAGAATGCCGGGCTGGATGCCAGCCGTCATATGGTGGCAGTTACCAGCGAAACCTCGCCGCTGGCAAAGAGCAGCGATTACCTTGCCGCCTTCTTTATGGACGATTACATCGGCGGCCGCTATTCCTCCTCCTCCTGCGTGGGCGGCGTGGTGCTGAGCCTGGCCTTTGGCTCGGAAATCTTCGCCCGTTTCCTGAATGGCGCTGCAGAGGAAGACGCTCTGGCGAAGAATCCCGATATCCGCAGGAATCCCGATCTGCTGGATGCTTTGATCGGCGTATATGAGCGCAACGTGCAGGGCTATCCAGCCACTGCCGTGCTGCCCTACAGTCAGGCGCTGAGCCGCTTCCCGGCCCATCTGCAGCAGCTGGATATGGAGAGCAACGGCAAATCGGTCAACCGCTTTGGCGAGCCTGTGAATTATGTGACCGGTCCGGTGATCTTCGGCGAGCCCGGAACCAACGGCCAGCACAGCTTCTATCAGCTGTTGCACCAGGGCACCGATATCGTTCCGCTGCAGTTTGTGGGCTTCCGCCGTAACCAGGCGGGCACGGATGTGGATATTCAGGGCAGCACCAGCCAGCAGAAGCTGTGCGCCAATGTGGCCGCGCAGATCATGGCTTTTGCCTGCGGCAAAAAGGATGAGAACCCCAACAAGAGCTTTGCGGGCGGCCGTCCCAGCAGCATCATCATTGGCGAACAGCTGACGCCCGAAGCATTGGGCGCGCTGCTGGCCCACTTTGAAAACAAGGTGATGTTCCAGGGCTTTGTATGGAATCTGAACAGCTTTGATCAGGAGGGCGTGCAGCTGGGCAAAGTGCTGGCAAAGCGCGTGCTGGCCCATGAGACTGACGGCGCGCTCAAGGCTTACAGCGATCTGCTGGATATCTGATTTAGAATCGCACAAAAGGGAGTTGGGGGGGGAAGTTCGAGGGCGTTGCCCTCGAGCTCCTGCCAGGGTGGGGAGGCTGTCCTGAGCCTTCCGGCCCGCTTCTCACTGAAAATGCCCGCACGGGGCATTGCGCTCGAAGCCCCTGGATCCGCCAGCAGCGGACGCTGCTTGGCGTGCTGAACAGGCAATTTCCCGCAGTTGATTGGAATGAGGTTGCCGCAAAGAGCGCTCCGGAAATACGCCGCATAAGCAAAACGACTGGATACGAGCAAGCTCGATCCAGCCGTTTTGCTTATGCGGATATGCCGCTGACGCGTCATTGACGTCGGCAAACCGCCGTCATTTCCGATGCGGGAAACGCATTGTTATTTTCAACATAAAACCTCAATCAGAGGTGGACACGCGCAGCGGGCCGGTAGGCCCAGGACGCGGAGGCTCTTATCGTTCCCTCGTTCTTTCCGTATTACTCCACTCCGAAAGCGTAAACCGTCTGCGAGGAGAACACTTCACCGGCTTTCAATACGACGCTGGGGAAATGATCGTGATGGATCGCGTCGGGATGATGCTGCGTTTCCAGAGCTAAACCGGCCATGGCGGTATAATGCTTGCCGCTGTGGCCAATGGTGTTGAAGTGCTGGCCCGTGTACAGCTGCACGCAGGGTTGATCGGAGCATACATGCATCACGCGGCCGCTGGCAGGGGAGCGCAGGATGGCGTGCACGCGCATGCCTTCTCCATCCACGCGGAAATTGAAATCGTAGCCGTTTTTGACCACCATCAGCGGATACTCGCTGGCCCTGGCCATACCGTCGCGGATACGCAGGGGCTTGCGGAAGTCCACCGGCAGTCCGGTCACGTCCAGCTCTTCGCCGGTGGGGATCAGCGCCTCGTCGGTGGCTGTGATCAGGCTGGCGTTGATCTGCAGGGTATGATCCAGCACGTTTTCCTCGCCGCTCAGGTTAAAGTAAGCGTGGTTGGTCAGGTTGCACAGCGTATCCTCGTCGCTGATGGCGTGATAGCTGATGCACATTTCGTTTTTATCTGTCCAGGCGTAGGTCACGTCCACGTCCAGCTTGCCGGGATAGCCTTCTTCGCCGTCTGCGCTGGTGTAATGGAAGGTGACCAGATCGGCCTCGTCCTTTTCAAAGCATTCGGCTGACCACCAGCGGGTATGGAAGCCGTCGCCGCCATGCAGGCTGTTTTCGCCGTCGTTCTTGGGCACGTTGTACTGGATGCCGTTCAGCATGAAGCTAGCGCCGCCGATGCGGTTGCCCACCCGGCCGATGGACGCGCCGATGGAAGGCCCGCCGTGGGCCATGTAGGGCGCAACGTCGTCAAAACCGATGTTGACTTCGCCCAGCTTGCCGTCACGGTCGGGCACGCAGATGGAAACTACCCGCGCGCCGAAATCGCACAGCGTAATGTACGCGCCGCTCTTGTTTTTGAGGGTGTACAGCGTGGCTACGCGGCCGTCCGCCGCCTTGCCGAAGGAAGAAAGGGAAATGCTCATGCGTACCTCCTTATATGCGGGATGTATAGTTCATGTACAGGCTGTACAGAATAAACGCAAAGGGGGGATCAGGATTGAAAACACGATATCGCGGCTCCATGCTGCTGGCGGCGTGCGGCCTTGCGCTCGCGCTGCTGTCCAGCCATATCCAAACGCCGGAGCTTCCGCCGCCGGCGAATGAACGGTTGATCGCTCAAAGCGAAACCGCCGCGGTGTACGCGGGCGGCAATCCGCCTGACGGGGGAAACGCCGTCCGTTTCAGCTGGGAGGAGCTGTATCGGGGCTTGTTGCTCTGCGTCAGCCGGGATCATCCGCTGCCGCGGCAGCTTCCGGCTCAGCAGAGCCGGGACGTGCGCAGCCTGGTGGGGCTCTATGTCCCGGCGGCGGAGCACGTGGCGCTTTCTGAAGAAACGATCTACGCCCTCTGCGACCTGGTGCGGGATAATCCGCTGGTGGAAACGTGGATCATGGCGGGCATGCGATCGGCCATGGAACAGGCGTCGCTGCAGCAAAGGGCCTTTGAAAGCTACCGCGCATCCATGCCGGTGGCCCAGGCGCTGATACAGGCTGAACGGGACGTGCCGGACAGCGGCCAGGATGAGCATCAGCTTGCCACGGCTTTTGACGTGCGGCTGAATGGGTTGCACGCCTGGTCGGCGGCCGATCCCATGGCGCGCACAAAGGATGGAGAATGGCTTTTGCGGAATGCCTGGAAATACGGTTTCATCCGCCGATATCCGCCTGAAAAGGCGGATGTCACCGGCGTTGAAAACGAATCCATGCATTGGCGCTATGTGGGCCGGGCGCACGCTGCGGCCATGGCGTTATCCGGGCTGTGCCTGGAGGAATACCTTGCGCTGCTGCATGAGGCGGGCGCGCTGCGGGTGCTTGGCGCGGAGGGGGCGGAAGCCTGGATCCTTTGCCGCCCCTGCGACGCCGCGGGCGCCATCTTTGATATTCCCGCCGGGTGGCGGGCGGAAGTCAGCGCCGATAATCTGGGCTATGCCGTCTGCGTGCTGATGCCGGATTAATCCAGCCTGTCCATCAGCTGACTGTTGTTTTGGGTTTCGTTCAGCAGATCGTCCATGGCGCGGGCAAAGGCCTCGTCATCCTGCTCCGCCGCCTGACGGTGCAGGCGAAGGTAAGCGGCATTGGCCTTTTCGCTCAGCATGCTGTCGGCATTGCGGGTCATGCTGCGCTTGCAGTCCATACGACCGGCGGCGTCCATGTATAATTCCATATTGGCCGTTCCGCGGAATTCCTCGGCGATGGCGCGGTCCAGCGCGATGCCGGTATCCTCCAGCATGACGGCGATGATGGTCAGGCTGCCGCCCTCGCGCAGGGCGCGGGCCGAACCAAACAGCCGTTTGGGTTTGGCCAGCGATCCCGCGGCCAGGCCGCCGGACAGGATGCGCACGTTCTGCGGAGCGCACTCGCTGTAAGCGCGGCCCAGAGCGGTCAGGTTGTCCACCAGCAGCACCACGTCTTTTTTCTGTTCAGCCAGGCGCATGGCGCGCTCCATGGTCAATTCGGCAATGCGCGTATGGTTTTCCATGGGCTCGTCAAAGCCTGCGTAAATCACCTCGCCCGGCAGCGTATCCCGGGCAACGGTGATATCCTCGGGGCGCTCGTTCAGCAAAAGGCTCAGCAGCTGGGTCTCGGGATACTGGGCATGGATGCTGGCGGCAATGGCCGTGAGCAGGGCGGTTTTGCCGCTGCGGGGCGGAGCCAGGATCAGCGAACGCTGGCCAAAGCCGATGGGGCAAAACAGATCGATCATGCGCAGCATCCGGTTGTCCTGCGCCTTCTGGGAAAGGACGATCTGCCGGGTGGGATAGATAGCGGTCAGCGTGTCAAAGGCCACGGGCGGCTTCACATCCTGAGAATCGATGCCGTTGACCTCGGTGACATACAGCAGCATGCCGTGGGTCTCGTTTTCCCGGCGGGGACGCACTTTACCGCTTACCTTGTCGCCCGTACGCAGATGGAAACGGCGGATCTGAGCGGGGGAAACGTAAATATCCTCATGGCCGGGCAGGTAATTGCCGGTGCGCAGGTAGCCGTGGCCCTCGCTCTGCATTTCCAGCACGCCGGCGCTGTCGATCACCTCGCCGGAAGCCAGCAGATCGGGCAGCGCCATGGAAGGCGCGCCGTCCCGGCGGGCGCGGTAATCGCTCTGATAGGCGTTATAGCTGGGTCTGACGTCGCTCTGGTAAGGCGCGGTATAGCGGGCGGGAGCTTCCTGAACGGGCTCTCTCTCTTCGGCGGGCTGCACGGCGTCCGGGCCGAAACGCGATACAGTGCTGGCAGGCCGCTGAGGCGCGCGCTGCTGGCCGTAGCCCGCGGGCTGAAGCGGACGCTGCTGCCCATAGGCGGCGGCAGGACGCTGGTAGCTGCTCGTGGTTTGCTGCTGATAGCCCCGCGGATTGTGCCAGGCCCGGGCGCCCTCCAGCGTAAAGGCGGGCTTGTTGGTGCCGGGCACGTTGCCATGGCTGGCGGCGGGCTGAGCTGCCGCTGCGGGCCGCTGCGCGGCGGGGGCGGGAGCGGCAGGGGCTACCGCGGAGCGGGTGAAAGGCACGTTGGGCGTCAGCACCGGCGTATCCTCATCGTCCGCAACAATAGAAACGCTGCGGCGGACGGGGGCGGGAGCGGTGACAGGCGCTTCCTCGGCGGACGCTTCTTCTTTTACAAGCGCTTCGCAAAGGCGATCCACAATGCCCTGCTTGGAAATCCCGGCGCTGAGCTTAACGCCGTTTTCCCTGGCTACCTGGCGCAGTTCAAGGACGGTCATGGCTTCAAAGGCTTCCTTGCTAAACAACGGTTTGTTCCTCCTGATCAATATGAAATGATGGGATCAATTTGCCGGATTCAGGGCGATCAGAACGTCCCGGTCAACGGCCTGCTCCACCCAATGGGAAAAGTTGGCATACAGCGGAGAGGCGGGCAGGATGAAGCCGGCTTCCAGCGCAAGCTTTTCCAGCGCGCTGCGCTTGAGGGTATAGGTGTTGAACGCGATGGCCGCGGCGCAACCCGGCAGAAGCGCCTGCCGCCAGCCCGGCAACGCCTGGGCGAGCAGCGATTCAAAACTGCCGGCCCGGCCGTTTTCGCGCGGCGCGTGCTGTACGCCGTAGGGCAGATCGGCAATTAGCGCGCGCGCCGGCCCTTTGCGCAGCAGGCTTCCGGTATCCCGGGTATCGCCGGTAAAAAGGGTCATCGTCTGGCTTTGGCCCTCCCGGCCCATGCGGATCACCGTGGCCGGCACGCTCCTTCCGCCCGGAAGCGTGTGGCTTTCGGCCGTGATCGCATGCTTGATCTTGTGGTATTGCAGCCAATTTTTGGTAAAAGCCAGCGCTTCCTGTACGCTCTTTTTATCGCTTTCCACGCCCAGAGCGTCCATGCCCCGGATCAGAGCGCAGTACAGCGTGGTGCCCCGTCCGCAAATGGGGTCCAGGATCCTGGGCGCTTCGGCCTGCCACTGGCTGCCGGCCGACAGCGCCAGGTTCAGCATCAGCTGTGTGAAATCAGCGTTGGTTTTGCCCTTGTATTTCAGAAGATCGGGCATATCCCCAGGCAGAAAAGATGCGCGGGCCGGCATATCCAGCGGGCGAAGCAGGCCGCTTTCCAGGGCGCACGCCATATGCAGGCTGGAAAACCGGGCAAGGAAAGCCTGCTGGGCTGTTGTCAATTCCGGCGCTTCAAAGCACAAAAATTGCGCGCCCCCCAGGATGCGCGGTTGGATGTCAGCCGATATTCCGCACGCCGAAAGCATGCAGGCCAATTCCTTTTGTGAAAGCGTAAGAAGCGATTGCTGGTAGCGCGCGTTGGGATGTGCGCGCAATTGGAAGGCGAAAAGCATGAAAAACCTCTCTATGTGTCTTCTGCCTGTATGACAAAGTATAGCACAGATTGGCCGGATTATCAAGCCGCGGAAACAAAAATAAACGCGCGTTCAAAGTTTCCCTTTAAAATCCCGTGCCGCGTCTGCTTTTCGCATAAATGGCGGAGGGCGGGCATAGTATCCCTCAGAAATCAAAGGGGGACAGCATATGAGTGTGCGTTTGAAGCGCGAAACGATAGAAGCCGGAAGCCTGCTGCGCGCCCAGCCGCAGCAAATCATTGTGGAGGCGGAGGCCACGCTGCCAGGCGGTCTGCGGGACGATGTGCTCCTGTTCCATACAGAAGCGAAAGCGCTGCCCATCGCGGCGGAAACGGCGGGCGGGCGCGTTACCGTCAGCGGGCAGGTAGCCTTCCGGGCGCTCTATGCCCAGGGCGATCTTACCCGGGTGCGCAGCATTGAGGAAACGCGGGATTTCAGCCGCCCGCTGAACGCCGATACCCGGGAAACCCAGGCCAGGTATGAGCCGGTATGTGAAATCACCGCCGTATCGGCCCGCGTATTCAACGGCAGGCTGCTTATGCGCGCGGAAATGAACGTGGGGGCCGAGGCCAACGAGACCCACGATGTTCAGGTGGTGACGGCGCTGGAGGAGGAGAACGCACAGGTGCTCTCTGATACCCTGACCGTACGGCATACCGTGGGCGAGGGCAGCGGCCAAGGGCTGGTGAAGGGAGAATTTGAGATATCCCAGGCGCTGCAGGCCGATGAAGCGCTGCTGGGCAGCGGCGAGGCCCGGGTGGAGGATATCCTGGGCGGAGCGGACGGACGAGCGGCGGTGACGGGCACCATTGACCTTACGGTATGCCACGCCTCCCGTATGCCCGGCCATCCGCTGGTATACACTCAGCACAGCCTCCCCTTTGAACAGCAGGTAACGCTGAGCGGCGAGCCCGGCGAAATGCTTTCGGCATCTGTGCGCGTCACCGACGTGGCGGCAGCGCTGGAGGAGGGGGAAAACGGACAGACGCTGCGGGCGGAGGTAGGCGTTGACGCCAGAGTACAGGCGCTTCGGGACGAGCAATGCGCGGTCATCAGCGACGTGTTCAGCGATGCGGGCGATCTGCTGACGCCCTCCGGGGAGCGCATGAGCTTTTGCGTAGGCTACGTCAATGATCAGACGGCCGAAAGCGGACGGGTGCAGATCGTGCTGCCGGAGGATAAGCCGCGCATCCAGACTGTGCTGGCGGCCTTTGTGCAGCCTGTGCTGGCCGGAGCCCGGAGCCAGGGCGGCAAGCTGCACGCTGATATGCTGCTGCGATCCACGCTGATCTACATGACCGAGGACAGCGGTATCCCGGTTTCCTATACCGCCGAGGAGCCCATGCGCATGGCATTTGCCGGGGAGCTTCAGGAGGATGACGCCCTGTCGTTGTCGGCGTCCCGGGTGGAGGCGGCTGCCGTGGCGGGGGATCGGGCGGAGATCCGCTTTGTGCTCACGCTGCAGGGGCAGGGCGCCCGCTACCGGCAGGTTTTTGCCGTTACCGACGCGGTAACCGAAGAAGCGCCGCCCTCCGCTCCGGCGCTGGCGCTGTACCGTACCCAGGGCGATGAACGGCTGTGGGATGTGATGAAGCGTTATCGCCTGTCCGCTGAAAGCCTGAAGGCGTTCAACGAGCAGCTCAGGGATAAAGAGGCCGATCAGACGCTTCCGCAAGGACTTGAGATCATCGCCTACAGGCGATAAAAGGGGAGAAAAACGCTTCCAGGAGAAGGCTGGTCAGAAAAATCAGCGCCTTGTATGCCGGCGCAAAGATCGGCTCAAAAAAGGCCGCGCAGGCGGCGTACGCCAATCCGGACAGGATCATGGCTGCGCCGCATGACGCGGCTGTTTTGCGGAGCGCGGCGCTCCGCCTGGATGGCGCGTACCATGGGCGATGCGCGAAACGCCGGGCGTAAAGCATGGCGCATACCGCCCGGAGGAGCAGCGCCGCCATCAGCGATGCCGCCGCCAGCGGACATGCCAAAATGGCGCACAGCAGCGTGCGCCTAAGCATGCGGGAAGAATAGCCCATATTATTATTTCTGATAGAGATCAAGCTTGGCTGCCAGCGCGTCCAGATCGGCCTTCACTGTGGCATAGCCTGTTCCCGACTGCAGCGCCTGATACAGCGCCGATATTTTGTCGATCTCGTCAGCGTTGCTGGTCACGGCCACTCGGGCGATGCCGGGGTGCGCGGCGACGGCGCGATCCAGCACCATGCCCTGCAGCCTTTCGTCAATGCCGCCCTTATAGGAGCTGTTGAAGGTGACGCCCACCAGCGCGGTATTGCCCGCCGCGGCCGCCACGGCGGTATCCACCTCGGTGAGCTTCTGCACGGCGTCCCTGAGATCCTTGGACGCCTTCAGGGCATCCTCGGCGCTGGACAGCGCGGCGCTGCCGCCCTTCAGCGTTTCGCCGATGGTGTTGCCCAGTTCGCCCAGCAGACCTTGATCGGTGGCCTGGGGAATATTGCTGGGCACCAGTGGCTGAGCGGTGGCGCCGCCCATTCCGCCCGGATCGGCGGTAGGCGTCGCGTCGGCGTTGCTGGCGCAGCCGGTGAGCATCAGGGTCAGCGCCAGCGTGAGCATGGTAAGCAACAGGATTCTTTTCAAAGCAAATCGCCTCCTCGCGGCTATTGTGCGCAGGGAGGCGACGATTTATCATTAGCACTTTTATTCAGCTATAGAAAGTGTTTCCGCCAATGAATTCGCGCAGGATGGACAGCGGCGGGATCTCGCTTAGCGCCGAATCGGGCGCCGTGCGGAAATAGTTGAGCGTTTTGATGAGCCGGATTGCCATATAATAATTCGGATCGTCCTGCGGAACGCCCTGCAGCAGCGGATAAGCCACCTTTTTCAGCACCGGCAATTCATAATGCAGCGCGCTGTTGAAAACGATATCGGCCTGCTCCTGGTAGGGGAAGATCCATTTTTCTTCTCCCCGGCGCACGCTGTCCCACATGGCCAGCGTGCCTTCTGGCGTGGTGCCGCGGAACTGATAATCGCGCACAATGCGCCTGAGCAGTCTGGCGTCGGTGGTGCGGATGCGGTTGTGGTCGTCCAGGTTCAGGCAGGTGAGCTCGCTCAGGTAAAATTTGCATATTTCACCCGGAGCAAAGCCCTCGTGCAGCGCGGGATTGAGTCCGTGGATGCCCTCCACGATCAGCAGTTCCTCCCGTCCAAGCTGCAGGGAGGTCACGTTGTCCTGGCGCATGCCCGTGGAAAAATCATAGGAAGGCATGCCGGTTTCCCGGCCGTCCAGCAGGCTGCGGATGCAGCTGCGGAACAGTTCGGTATCCAGGGCGTAAAGGGATTCCAAATCGGGCTTTCCGTATTCGTCCAGGGGGATCTCGCTGCGGTTGCGGTAGAAGTTGTCCATGGAGATCAGCACGGGCTTTAAGCCCAGCACCCGCAGATGCACCTTGAGCCGGTTGGCCGTAGTGGTCTTGCCGCTGCTGGAGGGTCCGGCTAAAAAGATCGCCCGGGCGTTCATGCGCAGGATATCCTCGGCGATATCGGCCAGCGATTTATCATGCAGCGCTTCGTTGACTCGGATGAACTCGTTGAGCTCGCCCTTGTCGATCAGACGGTTCAGGTCGGCGGCGTTGCGGCAGCCCAGGATCTGGCACCAGTAATTGCTTTCAAAAAAGGTGGCCATGTGCTTGGGGCGGGATACGTAGGGCGCGGGCACGGAGGGATCGCCGGGCGCGGGCATTTGCAGGATCAGCCCGGGCGGATGGTAGCGCAGGGCGAACACCGGCACATCGCCTGTGGCGGGCAGCATAGCCCCATAAAAGTATTCCGCCATGCCGCCGCATTCATAAATGTTAAAATAATCAAATTGCCGATAGGACAGCAGATCGGCCTTGTCGCTCCAGCCCAGGGAATTGAAATAATCGATGGCCTGCTGCCGCGACCAGCGCGTGCGGACAAAGGGCAGGTTGGCCGCTACGATTTCGTGCATGGTTTCCTCGATCAGCTGGGCGTCGCCCTGCACCACGCGCTTTCCCTCCAGCTGCAGATACAGCCCAAAGCCGATGCTGTGCTCAATGCGCACGCGCACGTCGGGATAGCAGCGCCGTACCGCCATTAACAGGATAAAGCGCAGCGAACGCTCGTAAATACGCCGGCCCTCTTCATGCTGAAAGGTGATGGGCGAAAGCAGGCAATCCTTTTGCAGCTTCGCGTTCAATTCCAGCACTTTGCCCGCGCAGAAAACGCCTAGAGGCTTATCGCTGTTGGCGGGAAGCAGGGCTTTCAGCGCTTCGGCCACCGTAGTTCCGGGCGCGAAATCCAGTTTTTTGTCTTCACACTGTATGATCAACGGCTTTCGCCTCCTTCTCGGCTTCCTGAGCCGCCAGCTTGTTCCGCCACTGGATCAGCTTGGTGGATATATAGGCCGGGTTCTGTTCCTCAGCCACGGCGCAGGCGCGCACCATGGCCTTGCGGCCGTTCTCTCCCTTCTGGAAGGAAACCGTTACGGTGAACAGGCCGTGATCGCCGCACACGCAAAGCGCTTGCCGGAGACCGCCCGGCTTTTCCACATAGCCCGCCGCCAGTTCGCATCGGTGCCCGCAGACCGGGCAGGGCGGCTGGGTGGCGTGCTTGCCGCGCATGGCGTCGGATACGCGGCTCACCCGGATGATATCGGTCTTTTCGGTGCGGCGGGCATGCTCCTCATGGGTCAGTTTGCGCGCCGTCTGGGGAAAGCGCAGCACATCCTCGGCGTTGGGGCACCTTTTAAATACCAGCGCAGTATAATATGCGTCGTTCAGCGCGTTATGAAAGGGGTGATCCTCCTCCGGCGGGATCTCAAAATGTTCCATGGCGCTTTTGAGCCCGGCCCGATTCTTGGTATCGCCCACCAGCTCGCCGTAGAGGCGCTGCAGATCATACATGGCCGGGAAAGGCGTTTTGTAACCGAAAAAGTCCAGGTTCTGCTGGAGAACGGAAATATCGTCGCAGCCCCAGGTCAGCAGGGCGCAGTCATCGCCGCACCAGCGGCGGAAGCGCTCGGCGGCTTCGGCAAACTGCGGCGCGTCGCAGAGATCCTCCTGGCTGATGCCGGTGATGCGTTTGATGCGCGGATGCAATTTAATATAGTGCGTGGGCTGGATCAGCTGGTTGAAGGAGTCCACGATCTCCAGCTGGGCGTTCATGCGGATGGCGCCGATTTGGATCATTTCAAAGAGCAGCTTGCCCCCTACCGATTTGTAAGCGCTGCTGTTGTAGCTCATGGGCTGGTTCCATTCCAGATCCAGTACGATGTAGTCCATGGTATTTTACGATCCCTTCGGTTATTTGATCAGGTATTTTTCAAAGGCTTTTTCCCAGCCGATATGGACGATCCAGGCTTCGTTTGACACGCTTACACCTCTGCTTCGTACAGGGCGGCGCTGTTTCCGGCCAGCGCGCCGGTGGAAAAGGCAATTTGAAGGCTGAAGCCGCCGGTAAAGGCGTCCACGTCCATGACCTCCCCGGCAAAGAACAGGCCGCCTACCTTTTTGCTCATCATGGTGGAGGGCGCGATCTCCTTCACGCTCACGCCGCCGCAGGTGACGATGGCTTCCTCCATGGGGCGGGTGCCGGTGATGGTCAGCGGGATGGCCTTCATGAGGCCCACGATGCGGGCGCGCTCAGCCGCCGTGATCTGGGCGGGCTGCTTGACCGCGCTCACATTGCACAGCGCGGGGAATACCTCGGCCATGCGGCTGGGCAGCAGGGCGGGCAGCAGGTTTTGCAGCTGCTTGCGGGGATTCTCTGCAAAATCGCGCAGCACCCGGGCGTCCAGCTGCTCGGCGGTCAGCGCGGGCTTCATATCCAGCGTCACCTGCACGTCCCGCCAATCGGCCGTGGCCAGCACGCTGGAAAGGCTCAGCACCAGCGGTCCCGAAACGCCAAAATGCGTGAACAGCATTTCGCCCTGCTCGCAATACTTTATTTTACCATGCAACCGGGCAGTTAGGCAAACATTTTTCAGGGAAAGTCCCTGCAGCTGTTTGGGCCAGTCCTCTGTGGTGGTCAGCGGCACCAGCGAGGGCTTCAAATCGGTCACCGTATGGCCCAATTCCCGGGCAAACCGGTAGCCGTCGCCGGTTGAGCCGGTCACGGGGTAGCTGGCGCCGCCGGTGGCGATGACGGCGCAGTCGCAGGGCAGCATGCGCTCGCCCTGGGCGTCCCGCACCCGTACGCCGGTCACGCGGCCATCCCGGGCTTCCACGCCCAGCACTTCCACTTGAAGCTTCAGCGCCTGACCCCGCAGGGCGTTCAGAAAGGCCTTGCTCACGTCGCTGGCGTGATCGCTCACCGGGAACACCCGATTGCCGCGCTCCACCTTGGTGGGGCAGCCCAGATCGTTGATCAGCTTTTGCAGATCATCCGGCGAAAGAAAGCGCAGCGCCGAATACAGGAACCGGGGATTGCGCTGCACATTGCGCAAAAAGCTTTCGGTATCGCAGGCGTTGCAGATGTTGCAGCGCCCCTTACCGGTAATGTAGAGCTTTTTGCCGAATTTTTCGTTTTTTTCCAGCAGGGTCACACGCGCCCCTGCCCGCGACGCAAACAGCGCGGCAGAAAGCCCCGCCGCGCCGCCGCCGATGATCACCACATTATTTGCTTTCATTCATATATACGCTGTAAGCGTCCCATACCTCTTCCAGTTGTTTGAAACGTTCGGATACCGCGTCCTTGTTTTTAAGGCCCAATGCCACGATCAGGGCGTTGAGCACGCTCATGGGCGCCGCCATGGAATCCACAAAGCTGGCCATATCGGTGCGAACCGACAGGCAGATGTCAGCCGAATCGTGCAGCGGGCTCATGGGGCCGTCGGTGATGCCGATGACCTGCGCGCCGCGGGTGCGGGCAAAGTGCATGGCTTCGATGGTGCGGCTGGAGTAACGGGGAAAGCTGATAGCCAGCAGCACATCGTCCTTCTCCACCCGGGAAATAGCCTCGAATACGTCGGTGCTCCCGGCGGCGACCACCCGCACGTCGTCCAGCACGTAATGCAGATAATAGCCGGTGAATTCAGCCAGCGGCGCGGCCGAGCGCAAGCCCAGGATGTACAGCCGCCGGGCCGCGGAGATCACCTGTACGGCGTCCAGAAAGGCCTTTTCGTCAATGCCCTCGATGGTGCTGCGGATATTCTGCATATCGGCCCTGAGCACGGTGCTCAGCACGCTGCCCTCGGAAATCTCGGAGGACATCTCAAACCGCTGGGTGGCGGTGAGCCGATGGCGTACCAGCTCCTGCAGGCTCTGCTGCAATTGGGGATAGCCCTCATAGCCCATGGCCACGGCAAAGCGTACCACCGTGCTTTCGCTGACGTCCACCGTTTCGCCAAGTTTTGAAGCCGTCATGTATACCGCCTTGTCGTAATGCTGGGCGATGTACTCGGCGATGCGGCGATGGCTTTTGCTCAGGCGTTTTCCGCTGCGGTTGAGCTTTTCGATCATGTCCAGGGTTTGCTGCATAACTGGCACCTCAAAAAATCAAAACTACACAGAATTATACAGCATCAATTGAGAAATTGCAATATCAACCCTCTATATCCTGCAAATGATCGCGTAACCAGCTGTTGTCGTCCGTGCAGGGGCCAAGCAATGTCAGCGTGGGATGGCCCTCGTTCAGGAACGCCATATCGGTGCCCGGCCTGTGGGGCTCTATTTTGAGCCCTTCCTCCAGCCAAAAATAGGCGTGCCCCCGCGGGCTGACGCGCTTTTCATAGCTGTCCAGAAAGTAGGCGTCGCTGAGCGGCGCCACGCGCAGCGGTTTCCATTGCCCGAACGGGAGCGACGGCGCGTTCAGGTTCAGCAGGCACAGCCGGGGCAGATCGATCTTTGCCGTCCGCTCGGCAAGCGCCACCGCGATCGAAGCCAGGCGGGAAAGGGAGGCGCTGTCCGCGCCGGCGTCAATGGATACCGCCATGGCTTTGCGGTTGCACATGCGCGCTTCCCGGGCGGCTGAAACGGTGCCGCTGTAATACACCGCGGTTCCGGCGTTCAGGCCGTTGTTGATGCCCGAGAAAACGTAATCGACGGGCTGATCGGAAAGCAGCAGACCCAGCCTGGCGCAGTCGGCGGGCGTTCCGGCGACGGCGTAGGCGTTTGCGCCTTCCCAGGGCGTTTCGCGCACCATCAAAGGCGCTGTCAGCGTCAGATGATGGCTGGTTGCGCTTTGCTGGGTTTGAGGCGCGCAGACCGTCACGGAGTGCCCGGCCTTCAGGGCGGCTTCGCTCAGCGCTTTGAGGCCGACGGCGCTGATGCCGTCGTCATTGACCAGGAGAAAGTGCATGAAAGGCTCCTTTCTGGATTTTACGCTCTATTATACCGGATTTTTCCTGACTGGGCAAGTATGTTTGCCGTATTCCCGCATAAAATGGCCGGGGAGGATGATGCGTATGGCATATATGCGGTTTGCCGGCAGCGGTAATGCTTTTGGCTGGCGCGCTGATTCGCGGGTCACGGTGGGCGGGCTTTTGCCCGATGCTGAATATACGCTCGTTTGCGAGCGGGAAAGTTATCCCTTTCGCACAGACGCCCGGGGCGCCTGGACAGGACAGGTACTGCATGACGTGCCGCTGTGCATAGCCCTGGACGGTCGGCCTGTGCTCTATGATGAGAGCAGGGGCGGGGCCGCCGCGGCGTTGGCGCTTTTGGCGGCAAGGAGCAAGCCCCAGGTAGGCATTCCAGTGGAACCGGCGGAGGAGGCTGAACAGCCGGAAGGAGCGCGGACGGCGGCTGAAACGGTCAAGTATCGGCAGGCGTCGGAGAGCGCTCCCGTAGACGCGCTGCCGCCGCTGATATGGCCCTCCGCCGCGGAAGGATTAAGGCCATATTTTGAAAATGGAAAGTCCACGCGCCTGCTGCGCGATTTGTCCTGGCGTACGGTGCGGGCGCAGGAGGGCGGGATGAGCTGCTGCTTTGGTATCCGCATAGTGAACGACCGGGTGTGCGAAGCGCTCTACGGCGTTCGCGCGAGGGGCGGTATCGCGCCGCCCAGAGGACTTGAAGGATATCGGTTTGAACGGATGCTGGACGGCGGCGGGTATTGGACGCTGCGGCAGCGGGTTTAAAGCAGTTCGCAGATACGGTCGGACAGCCGATGCAAAAGCTCGCTGTTGGTGGGCTTCCCGCGCTCGGCGCTGACGGAAAGCCCCAGCAGCCTGTTTTGCGCCGCCAGATCGCCGTGAAGCCAAGCGCTTTCGATGGCGCTGCGCACGCGCTTTTCCACAGAAGCAGCGGAGACGTCCATCTCCTGAGCGAGCAGGGGATACAGGTGATATTGCAGGGGCGGCGCGGGCTTGGGGCATGCGCTGAGCAGCGCCGCGCCCCGGGCGATACAGGCTGCGCCGAGCAGCGATGGGGACATGCCGATCTCGCGGAGCGTTTGCCGCGCCAGCTCCTCACGACGGGGCATGGAGGGCAGCGCCAGCGCGGGGCAAG
The DNA here is from genome assembly GCA_017464225.1 of Clostridia bacterium. The sequence goes on from JAFUDW010000142.1 coordinate 19,853, forward strand.
ACGTCAGCATGGAACGCCGCACAGCCTCCGCCAGGCCGCGCGCCTGGGAGCTTTGGATGATCCGGGGCGGGCGCAGCGCCAGCGCGCGGATGATATCGTTCATTGTCTCCGAGTCAATGGGATCAAGCAGCGCCAACGCATGGGGGCAGAGCTTCGACGCGCGGTCCGGCAATTGGCGCGCGTTCCTTACCACGTCGCATACGGCGATGCCGGGCGCGTCCAGCGCGGCCAGCGCCTCCATGGGCGCTTTTGCGAACAGCATAACGCGAATTTCAAAGGATGCAGGCAGCGATTTCATGTTTTTCACCCCCAAGGGGCAGGGTATCATGTTCTTTTCCCGTATAAAAAGAAAAAAAGTGCTGTTTGTGTATTTCCCGCTTCCCTGGGGATATGATATACTGCATGGCGGAGGTTGTTCGTATGCAAAAGGAAGAAATTGCCGGTAATCATGATACGGCGCTGCTCAAAATCATTGCGGCTGTATGCATGTTCATTGATCACGCGGACGTTCGTTTGCTGCATAATCAGCTGGAATTGCGCGTGATCGGGCGGATCGCTTTTCCGCTGTATATCTGGTGCCTTGTGGTGGGCGCATGCTATACGCGGAACGCAAAGAAATACGCCCTGCGGCTGCTGCTGACAGGGCTGATTTCCCAGCCGTTTTTTATGCTGGGCCTCAATCACGATTGGAAAACGCTGAATATCTTCTGCACGCTGCTGACAGGCTATCTGGGCATTTTGGGCATTCGGGAGAAGCGGTACGGCAGCCAGTACTGGGGGCCGCTGCTGGCTCTGGCCTTCGCCTGCGTTGTCAAAATGGATTACGGATGGCGCGGCGTGCTGCTGATCATGCTGATGTACCTGGCCCGGCGGGACAGGGCCGCGCTTGCTGCGCTGATGGTGGCGTTCTGCCTGTATTGGGGCGCGGATTCCGCCGCGCTCAAGAGCGTGTACGGTTTCCATCTGCAGGGCGGGCTGTTTGACGTTGAGCCCGTCAAGGCCTTTTTAAAGGTGCAGGCGCTGGCCATCCTTGCGCTTCCGCTGATCCTCTGGCCCCGGAAGGAACGGCTGTCCTTTTTGCCGCGTTGGGTGGGCTATGCCATTTATCCAGCCCATTTGGCCATTCTGTGGGCAATTGAACTGCATATGGGGATCACCACGCTGCAGCGCGGCTTGAGTCTGCTCATTCCCGGTCGTTTTTGACGGGTTGAAACACGCCTGCCCGCCTGCTGGCCGCCGCAAGCTGCGCGCGCACGCGATCCAGGTTATGGTGCTGAGGCGCGGCGGACTGCAGATAGCCTGGAAGTCGCGCCGGCCCGGGCTGAGGGCGGGAGGCTTCCTCCTTGGGCGCCACTTCCTGGAAATCAAGGTGCTGCGCCCGGAAGATGCGCCACTGTTCCTGCTGTTCGCTGAAGGACAGGGCGGCAAAGGGCGAGGGATTGGCGTTGGACATGCAAAACACTTCCTTGCTTTGATCTGTAATATAACGTATGCGCCCGCGCGTCCAAACGTGCATAACAAAATCCCTTCCGGTACAAACTGTACGCGAAAGGGGTTTTTGCTATGTTCATGTATATCCTTCGCCGCTGGTGCGCGTACCGCCGCAAAACCGCCGCGCTGCGGGAGATCCGCCGCAACGGCTGGCGCAGCCCCTGGCTGGGGGATGGGAGGCGGAGCCTGAAATGGTGATCATTTGATATACAGGTCTTCCCGCAGCCTGTAAAGCGTGCAGCCCCGGTTTTTCATGCAGATGGCATTGACGAACCATTCGGCTGTGCGCACGGCGTCATACTGCATATATCCCCAGTGGTAGCCGTCCACCTTGTCGTTTTTCATGTTGCTGTCCGTCCAGTGCACTTCGTCGGTGATCGGATCGTAATCGGCGATGAACAGCAGGCTGTGCGGGCCGTTACCGTAATAATAGTTGCCCGCCATCTGGAAAAAATCGCCCGTCTGCACGCTTTCCAGCACCGAGCGGCAATTGGCCATGTTTTCTTCCTTCGTAAGCGATGTATCATAACGGAAGGACGCGGCAATTTCAAAGGGGCTCCCGTCGGCGGCCGTTTCAATGCGCCATTCCACGCCGTAATCGTATGGCGCGCAGTTGGCTTTGCTGTTGTTCTTGGGCATATGCAGCGCAAGCTCCGGGAACTCCTTCATGGCATAGGCATCCTTGAAGGTGTCAAACATGCGCATCACAAAGTTTTTGCATACGCCCCTGTCCCAGTCCTCCTGGGCGGGAGCGTGGTAATAATAGGGGTCATGGTAGTTCTTATACGCCAGGGCGAACATATCGCTGAATAGCTTTTGCCGCGGCGAAAGCACGCTGACGGTTTGGCTGCTCACCATCTCGTAGCCATACTGATCCAGCGCGCCATAGCCGGTCACCGTGACTGTGGCCGGCTGGGTATACTGGAAGGTGTCAAAGGCATGGGAAATGCTTTCGCCCTCCGCGGTGATCACTGTGGTTTGATCCCCATAAGAAAAGGCGATCTCCATACGTTTTACGTTTTTGCCTGCAGCTGCCACCCGCAATTGGCCTCCCGCCTCATAGCTTTGGCCTGCCAAGGGGGAAAGGATGGTGACGTTGGGCGCGGCCTGAAAGGACAGAAAAGAGGTCTCCTCCTCGGCCAGGGCGCTGACGATGATCAGCGCCGTCAGTAAAGCCGAGGCGAGCATGCGTTTACAGGCCGTCATAAAACTCATAGATCAAGCGGATTCCTTTCCGTGGATTGTTTGTTTCTTTATCCCTTTACGCCGCCGGAGGTAAGGCCCGAAACCAGGTGCTTTTCAATCAGCATGAACAGGATGACTACGGGGATCGTAGCCAACAGCGCGGAGGCAAACAAGTAGTGCCACTCGATCATGTTGAACGAGGAAAACTGCGTGATGCCTACGGTGATGGGCTTTTTGGACGGCGTGGAGATGAGCACGGTGGAAATGGTGTATTCGTTCCACGCGTTGATGAATACGAAAATCAGCGTGGTCACGATGCCGGGCGCGGCCATGGGCAGCAGCACGCGGATCAGCGCGCCGACGACCGAGCAGCCGTCTATACAGGCGGCTTGCTCCATTTCCGAGGAGATGGAAACAAAGGTGCCCCGCAGAAGCCAGATCGCAAACGCCTGATTAAAGGCGGCGTTAATGAGCATCAGACCTACCACGGAGTCGTTGAGCCGGATGGTATTCATCAGCTGCGATATACCCACCAACAGCACCACGGGTGAAAACATCTGGCTCATGATGACAAAGCCCAGGAAGGCTTTTTTGCCTTTGAAGCGCATGCGGGCCATGGCATATGCCGCCGGAATGCCGCACAGCAGGCTGACGAAGGTAGCGCCAAAGGAGAGCAGCAGGCTGTTGCCAAGGTAGGTGAGCACGTTACGGCGCACGATATCCTGAAAATTGCTCCACATCCATTTGACCGGCAGGATATGCAGAAAATACATATCGTTGGTCTCGGCAGGCGTGCGCAGGCCGGTAATGAACATGACGTAATAGGGATAGAGGATCACCGCGCTCAGCGCGATCACAAAAGCATACAGCGCGCCACGGCCCAGGGCATGCTTCAGGTCAGCGTTCATAGCCAGCAGCACGCCGCAGAGCAGCAGGAAGCCCGCCGGAAGCAGCGCCCACAGCCACAGCGTATAGTGGAATTGCATGCCGCTCAGCAGTCCACGGATGTCCTCTCCCGCCTGACCGCCGTAAAGCAGCCTGTCAGCCGATGCTAAATACGCGGTGATATCCGCTTCCCGCGTGCCGCTGAGCACGGTGCCGATGGTGCGGGAAAAGGTGCGGGTGGTCAGCATGGCAAAGACCGGCACGCAAATCAGCATCAGGATGCCAAACGCGATGCTGAAGCCCTGGGCGGTATGGTTTCGCGGCTGAGCCAGCGCGAAGCAAAGAACAGCGCAGATCAGCAGCAGCGCCGGCAGCTTGCCCGAGGGCAGACCGCTGCGCAGCAGCGCGGAGGCGTTGACGCTCCTGCGGGTCACGACGCTGAAGGTAACCATGCTGGATGTGGTGCCGTCGCTCTTTTCGCGCAGCGTCACATCCTCCAGGATCTCCGTTCCGCTGTAATTCGCGGCCACGGCCTCCACCTCAGTGCGCACGGCCAAGTATTTCTCATCGCCCACAAAGGTGTTGGCGCTCTTTTTGCTGTAGACCGTGGTGACGGTTTCCATCAGGGGAAGGATCAGCAGCGCCAGGATCAGTATCAGGGCGGCCAGCGCCAGCGTCAGACCAACGCGGCGGTTGCGGACGCGGTTTTCGGGAGCCAGCTGCTTCATAAATCCTCCTCCTTCCGCATGGAAATCACCATGTATGCCCCGGCCACCGCGCACAGGATCACAAAGCCGATCACCGACAGGGCGGTGGCGGCGCCTTTTTGCTGATCGTAGAAGGCGCGCATGTACAGCAGCGTTACCATGGTATCGGTCTTGTTGGCCGGCGCGCCTTTGGTGATGGTGTATACGATGGGGAAGGAATTGAATACATAGATGATATTCAGCACGGTGCTCACTGTGAGCGAGGGACGAACAAGCGGCAGCGTTACATGGCGCAGCTTTTTCCAGAAACCCGCGCCATCCACCGTAGCGGCCTCGTAATAGGCGGCGTCAATGCTCTGCAGGCCGCTCAGCACGCAGAATGTGACGAAGGGGATGGTAACGAAAATGCCCACGCCGCATTCCCAGGCAAATTCGATCTGGTAGGTGAGCCGCCAGTTGACGGCGTTTTTGATGATGCCCAGATTGAGCAGCACATTGTTCAGATTGCCGTATTCAAACTTGATGATATAATTCCATACGCTGGCCTGGATCACCAGCGACGTGGCCCAGGGGAAGATCACGATGGAGCGGGCGATCTTGCGCCCAAAGAATTCCGTGTTCAGCACCATGGCGATGATGAAGCCCAGCAGCGTTGAAATGCCCACCACGCTGATCACCCATACGGCGGTGTTTTGCATTACCACGCCGAAGGCTTTATCGTTGACCGCCGCAACAAAGTTATCAAACCAGATAAACCGGCCCACTACGCCGGCTCGGCTGATCTCGCTGAAGGACAGTCTGAATACGATCAAAATGGGAAAAACAACAAAAACCGTCATCAAAATGATGCTGGGCAGCAGCCATAGATACGGTATCCATTTTTTGCGCACCAGGATCGTGTTCATGCAAATCCTCCCTCCGGGATCGGATATAAGAAAGAGGGCCGGCGGCAACCGGCCCTCTCCTTAGCGGATGTTACTTGGTCAGAGTGGCCTGCAGCTCATCCAGCAGCGTCTTTACATCGCCGCCGGTCAGGGCATTCTGTTCCACGTTGATGACGCCCTGCTTTACGCTGTTCCATTCGGGCTTGGCGGTGGGATAGAACTTGGCGTTGGCCAGCACGTTCAGCCAAGCTTCAAAGGCGGGATTGGCTTCCACCAGAGCGGCCACGGCGCTGTTCACGGCGGGCAGGAAGTCTTCCATGCTCACCCAGCCTACGTAATTCTCGGGATTGTAGAAGAAGGTCAGGAACTTGCCGATGGCTTCATTGCGCTTGGCGTTCTCTTCTTCGTTCAATGCTTCATCCTTGAAGGCCATTACGCGGTCCATAACGCCCACGGAGCCGGAAGCGGCGCCTTCGTTATGGGGAATATCGGCGGTGGCAAAGTTGATCTCGTTGCCGCTGTTGGCGATGATGGTGGGCAGCTGGTTGGGCGCGATCAGCATGGCCAGCTTGCCGGCGGCAAACATATCCTGCAGGTCATAGCGGGTCTGGGTGGCGGGATTGGGGTTGGTGTAGCCCTTGTTGACCAGACCGATGGCATATTCAACAGCTTCCACGTTGGCGTCGCTGTTCACGGTCCAGTTGTCCGCCTCGTCCACGAAACCGCCGTTGTTGCCCCAGGCATAGTAGGCAAACGCGGCCTGGCCTTCGTCGGTGGTCATATCCACGCCCCAGGGATACACTTCGCCGCCGTAGAAGTCCAGGATGGCCTGGCAGGCGTCTTCCAGCTCGGCCCAGGTTTCGGGAACCTTGTCAACGCCGGCTTCGGTCAGCAGATCCACATTGTAGTACAGCGCGCGGGCGGAGGCCAGATCGGGCACGGCCCACACCACGTCGTCCAGCACGGACTGGGCGATGAACTGGGGGAAGAAGTCGCCGTACAGCTCTTCGGGGCAGTAATCGCTCACGGGCATCAGCAGGCCTTCAGCGGCATAATCGGCAAATACGTCGATATTCAGGATGTCGGGCGCGTTGTTGTTGCTGATGCGGGTGGAAACCACGCTGTACACGTCGTTCCAGGAAACCACTTCCAGATTCAGCTTTACGCCGGGGTTCTCGCTTTCAAACTTGTCCACGAAGTTGGTGCCGTTCATGCCCTTGCCCAGGAACCATTCCTGCGTGTTGGGGCCATACTGGCAGATGATCACATCCAAGGTGATCTCATCCTCCGCCAGAGCGATGGCGGAGCAGGACAGCGCCAGTACCAGCGCCAGCATTAGAGCCAGAAACTTCTTCATTGCATATTCCCTCCATATTTTCTTTTTTCGCCGGATCTTCCGGCGATCGGAACGGATTTTAGCCATCTATAGCATATCAATTACAGCCCGATTTGTCAAGGAGGATTTACCGTACAGACGCTTTGAAAGGAAGAAGAATGCATCGATCAAATAAAAAACGCGAACCTGTATACAGGCTCGCGCGTGCAATCCGGGAATGGATTACTTGATCTCGCACTTGGCGCCCACGGCGGCAAACTGCTCGGCGATCTTGGTGGCTTCTTCCTTGGAAACAGCTTCCTTGATGGTCTTGGGAGCGGATTCCACGAATTCCTTGGCTTCCTTCAGGCCCAGGCCGGACACGACTTCGCGAACGACCTTGATGACCTTGATCTTTTCGGCGCCGGCATCCACCAGCACAACGTTGAACTCAGTCTGCTCTTCCACGGGAGCGGCGGCAGCGGCGGGAGCGCCGGCAGCAGCGACGGGAGCGGCGGCGGAAACGCCAAATTCTTCTTCCAGAGCCTTTACCAGATCCATCAGCTCGATGACGGACAGGCCTTTGACGGCATCAATAAATTCTTGATTAGTCATTTGAATTGACCTCCATTTAATCTTTCTTTCAATCTATTTGACATGGGGATTGTTAAGCTGCGATCATTCCTCGCCAGCCTGCTTCTTGCGCAGGGCTTCCAGGAAATAGACCAGCTTGGCCACGGGGGCCTGCAGGGAACCGACCACACGGGCCAGCAGCACCTCGCGGGGAGGCAGCTCGCTCAGGGCCTTGACCTGATCCACGGACAGCACTTCGCCGTCCATCAGACCAGCCTTCACGGTCAGACGGCCGTCGTTCTTGGTCTTGTTGATGAAATCGTAAACGATCTTGGCGGGGGCCACGGCGTCGGTCATGCCAAAGGCATAAGCGCTGGGGCCTTCCAGCGTGTGATCCAGGCCGGTGATGCCCATATCGTCCAGGGCGCGGCGCACCAGGGTGTTTTTCAGCACGCAGTATTCCACGCCGTTGGCACGGAACTGATTGCGCAGCTCGGTTACCTCTTCCACGGTAATGCCGGTGAAGGAAACCACCACCATGCTCTTGCACGCTTTCAGCTTTTCGCTGATCTCACTGACTACGACTTTCTTCGCTTCCAGGTTCTTGCTCATTAACTTCGTCGCACCTACTTTCCGGCTATATATAAAAGAAACCCCTGTGCATGGGCACAAGGGCATCATCATTCTCAATGCGCTTGCGCCTCGGCTGGCGGAGCGTTTTGCTTGAAAACGCCTCCATTAACTGCTTACGCAGACCTGCTGTCTGTGGCACGGGCTCTTTTGAGCCGCAGATATATTATCACATCCGGAGCGCTGTGTCAACTGTTTTTTGCCGTGTTTTCCGGAGGCAGGGTGAGCTCTCTGGCGCCGATGCGCTCCAGGAACATCCGGTCGTGCTCCACCAGCAGCATGGTGGGGCGGAACCGGGCGATCAGCCGCTCGATCTGCATGCGGGAGAGCACGTCGATATAGTTCAGCGGCTCGTCCCAAAGATACAGATGGGCGCGCTGGCACAGGCTTCGGGCGATCAGCGCTTTTTTCTGCTGTCCGGCGCTGAAGGAGGCCATGTCCTTGTCGAATTGCTCCCTGGAAAAATCCAGCTTCCGCAGGATGGTTTTGAACAGCGTTTCATCGATCCCGCATTCTTCGATGAAATCCCGCAGGCTGCCGCTCAGCTGGGCGCGCTGGGGAACGATGGATAATATCAGCCCGCTTGCCAGCCGCATTTTCCCGGCGGAGAGCGCCATCCGGCCTGCGGCGGCCCGGAGCACGCTGGATTTGCCGCAGCCGTTTCTGCCGGTCAGCGCCAGGATCTCGCCGCTGCGCAGGGTAAAGGTGAGCCCGCGCAGGATCTCCCGATCACCGTAGCTCAGCGCGGCGTCTCTGAATTCTACCACCCGTCCGGCGGGATGGGGCAGGGGATGGATCGTCAAATCATCGCTCTGCTCCAGATTTTTCAGCAGCCCCTCTTTTTCCTCAATTTCCCGCTCCATCCGTGCTTCCAGGTTTTTGCGGCGCTGCTGCATGCGGCGGGACTTTTCGCCGATGAAGGCGCGGGCGTCCATGGATTTTTCCCTCCCGCCGGGACGGATGCCGATCTTGGTGCTTTCGGCGTGGTCAGCCCAGGCGCTGGCCTGCCGCGCGGCGGAACGCAGGGAGGATATTTCCTTTTTCAGCTTTTCGTTCTTATTCAGCTCAAATTGGTCCTCCCGGCGCTTGTTTTCCTCCCAGGAGGAAAAATTGCCCTTCTGCACTTCTATATTGGCGCGGTTGATGGAAAGGATATGGTCCACGCAGCCGTCCACAAAGGCGCGGTCGTGGGATACAAGAATGAAGCCGCGCTTGCCGTTCAGGTAGCGGCTCACCACCTGACGCCCGGCCATGTCCAGGTGATTGGTGGGTTCGTCAATGAGCAGAAAATGGTTTTCCCGGGCAAACAGCATCGCCAGCAGCGCTTTGGCCTGTTCTCCGCCCGAAAGAGTAGAGAAGGGCCTGGAAAAGCATTCGGGATCGATCTCCAGCTGATCGGCCTCTCTGAGAAAACGCCATACCTGTCCGTCGGCGTCCATGTCGGCGGCCAATTCCATGGGCGTTTGCTCGGCGTCGCTCACCGGAAAGGGATAATAATCAAAGACTGCGGGCGAGCTGACCGCGCCGTGATCGGGCAGTTCGCCCGCCAGGATGCGCAGCAGCGTGGTTTTTCCCCGGCCGTTTCTGCCGATGAAGCCCAGCTTCCAATCGGTATCCAGCTGCAGCGAAACGTCGTCGAAGATCAAATCTGGGCTGCCGTCGTAGGCGAAGGTGAGGTGTGATATTTGTATTTTGGCCATTTTATCCTCCCGGAACGCGTTCGCAGGCGGAACAAAGGCGCAGCCCTTCTATAAAATTGTACGCAAAAAGGATGCGCGCTTCGCCAACCTGCCGGGACACACAAACAAAAGGTCATTTGACCCTTTTCTGGCGTCCGTTGTTATTTTACGGCAGATCGGTTATTTGCGCATCCTTTCACCCCTTCACGCTTGATGGCTGTATTGTACACAAAAACAGAGAAAAATGCAAGCCCATGCGCAGCTTTTACTTCTGTTTCTTTTTCAGGCGCGGCAGCCCGCTGCGCAGGATGGCCCGCTTGGTGAAGAAATTCCACACCATGACCAGCAGGGTGGAAATAGCCTTGTTGAGCATATACATGGTCACGGTAAAGCCGAAAACCGTCAGCAGTACGGTATCCTCGCCCAGCAGCCAGCGCAGCAGCAGCATGAACAGCTCGTTGAGCAGAAGACCCATCAGGCTGGTGACCAGAAAACCGGCCTTGGCGGCGGCACCCTGATCGGTAGCGCCGGTGAACACCCAGCGCACGCACAGCAAATAATTGACGACCACCGAGATCAAAAAGGCGATGGGCGTGGCGATCAGCGTATCCAGACCGCAGGTATCGCGCAGCAGCACCAGGCAGACGAATTCCACCAGGAAGCACAGCGCGCCGGTGATCACAAAGCGAAGCGTTTCTTTCAGCTTTTCATTCATGGCTTGTCCTCGGTGTGTTTTAAAGTGATCAGATGGTATTGGGGCTCCACGCCCAGCCGGATGGGCAAAAAGCTGGTGCCCACGCCGTTGGATACGATCACCGTCACGCCGCGCTCACGGATCATGCCGGTGCGGTATCGCGCGCCGTAGCGCAGGCCGAGACGGCTGGAGGTGGCCAGGCCGACGCCGAAGAGCGCCACCTGACCGCCGTGGGTATGACCGCAGATCGCCAAATCGAAAAACGGTTTTTCGGAAAGGGCATAGGCATTTTTCAGCGCGTCCGGCGAATGGGGCGCATAGATCACATAGGGCGATTCGGCGGTCTGCCGCGCTATTTTCGCGTAATCCGGATTTCCTTTGTAATTATCGTCGGTGGAGCACAGCGCAAACCGCCCGCCGTTGTAATTCAGCCGCAGCGCGCTGTTGACCAGCGGCGTTACGCCCCTGCGGCGCATGGCGTTCAGCAGCGGCTGCGCGGGCCCTCCGCTCAGGTCATGATTGCCCATCACGGCGCATACCGCCAGCCTGGCGCGCAGATCGGGCAGCAAGCGCCAGAATTCAAGGGACAGCTCGTTCCTGTCGCCGTAATCGCCGCCCAGCAGGATGATATCGGCGTTCAGAGCGTTCAGCTTTTCGGCCAGCTCGATCACGCGCTTTTCATCCAGGCAGCTCCCGTAATGGACGTCCGAGGCGTAGGCGATGCGCAGACCGGACAGCGCGGGCGGCACCCGGCTGGAGGCGACCTCATATTCCTTTAGATACAGCTGTCTTGACAGATACAGCGGATACAGCAGCTTGGGCGCGGGAAGGCGCGCAAGCCATTTGGCGACGGCCGACGTTCTGACCGCTCTTTGTTTTTTTCTTTCAGCCATGTCCGCGCCTCCCTTCGCCTCTATTTTAGCATAAAGAAAAACGGGTTACAAGAACCCGTTTGCCTTTGTAAGTCTCGGATGCCCCAAAGTGCCGCTGTGCCCTATTTTTTCACCCGCTATGTTAAGCAGGCCGGTGCCCTGCAGCTGCTTACCGCCGTCCCCTGGCATGCATACACACGGGGGCATGACGTCCACCGCTTGACGCGGGCTCCGTTTTTTGAAATGTGGGTAAAAACAGAACACTGGCCTGAACACTCCAGGAGCATCCTTGATGCATCTATTATACGAAAGACCGCAAGAATTGTCAAGGCCTGGAAACGGGAAACATTTAACAAAATATCATCTTTCGCATCGAACGGCTCAACGCTACGGGTTTACAATGCGCTGCTTTTGTCAGTCCGCCGCGGAACTATGCCTGCGTCCCGGTTGCGACCTCCTGCGTCTGAACCGGCTGGAGCTCCGAAGGTACGCCGCTTCCATCGTAGAGATATGCTTTCCATTCCGACTTGGGCTCGCCGTTGTCCAGCCATAGCCTGACGATCACCAGGCGCTGGCTCTGATCATAGGAAACGCCGTCTTTTACGCCGCCGATTGCGCCCTCAGGGATCGTTTCCTTTACTACATAGTAGAAGTAAGCGGAGCCGTCACGCTGTATGTTATCGTAAAATTGCGACATCGAATAAGAAATGGCGTCAAACCAAAACGCTGTTTGTTGCTCCGCTGCGCCGGCGCTGTTGAAAGCAGTCAGATGCACGCCATCCGCTTTTTCTGTTCCGTCCAGGTTGATTACCCGAAGCTCAAAGGAAAATTCGTTGGCTTTCTGATCACGGCCTTCCATGATTTTATTTCCCTTGATGGTTGCGCTGGCGTCAAACGGTTTGCTCTTGTTGACAAAGATCTCTTCTGCGTCGGTGTCAAGCTTGATTTGTCCGTCCGCGATGATAGGCTGCCCACTCCAATCGGTGCCGGAAAGGGTGGATGCGTCGCAGCTGCTCGGCACAACGGTCTTGCTGTCCAGCGACCAATAGCTGTCCGCGATGGTCGCGTTCGTTCCGTTGGCTTGCATGACGCGGATCTCCTCCACGTGGAAATCGGTTTCCGCCAACAGATCCTTAATCACCACGGTGTAGCCAGCGGGGATGCCCGCAATGGTGCCATTGTTGCCGGATACGCTCGCCGCGATTGGCGTGAAACCGTTGCTGGTCAGCTGGCCGTCGACATAATAGAAGTATTCTCCGGCTTCATTCTGAATAAAATAGGAGCTGGTAGCATACGGTGCAAGTTCTCCCTGCGCGTTTTCAAGCTGTACCCGGAATTCAAAGGTGGAGCCGTCGTCTGTTTCGCCCTCGGCCAGCCGTTTGGTGATACGCAGCTCGTTCAGATTCTTGTCCGAGCAATGGTTGGAATACGTTACCCGCGCGCGGTTTCCGACAGCGGCGACCGTCGTTGGATAAATGCCGTCAACGGCTGTGGCGTCAATGCCGTCGATCTTCACATCGTTTACGATGATTTCATCATAATAGTCGCTTCCGACGCCAAGCTCCTGAACGTAATACTCCTCTTCATCCGACATTTCCGGGAAGGTAGCGGCCTCGCCCGGCTTCAGGTAGAAGACGTTGGCGTATGTTTTGCCGTTGATGATGACAGAAGGATAGAAAAGCACAGCATCATTTGTGCCCTCATAGACCGCATTTGTCAACGGCACGTCGTATGTTCCGTCCTTCTTGAACGCTTGATAGGCAAAATATACATTGGCAAACTTCTGCTGGGTGGTGCCGTCCAGCACCTTTTCCACGGTGAACCTGCCCTTTTCAATGACCGGCAGGTTGAACCGCATTTCCAGATTGGACGCGCCCGCGCCGTGCTCCATGTAGAACATCTTGAAAGAATGGCTGCCGTAATCCACAAAGGTATCGCCTTTGAAGTATAGATTTACCTTGCTTTCATCCCAGGGCGTGCCGACCGGGAAAACGCCGGCTATCTTAAAACAGGCATTGATCGTTCTGGGGATCTCGCTGTTGTTCATATTGCTTCCGTACGTTATTTCGCCGGTCGCGAAATTGATGGTTCCGGGCAGGGCGTCATGAACGCCGCCGATATCCAAAACCTTTACCCCGTCAATGTAGATCCAAAGATCGTCGTCGCCGTTGAACTCATAGATCATGGGCCCGCCGTTATTATACCCGTTTTTGGGCTGCATGAAGGTGAATTCCATGGTCATGCCGAAATAGTCATTTTTCCCATTTACCAAGTAGAGCTTTCCGTTGTTTGTCGGATCATCCAGGTTCAGCGCGTTTCCGCCGCCATCATACAGGTTGGTGTTTGTCGCGGGACGGTTCGCGTCCAGATCGTTATACGGATAGAAGTTGCCGCGCTTATAGTAGTATTTATCGTCGTTGTTGGGTGTTCCGATTTCCTGATATACGGTAAAATTGCCGTTATTATAATAGGCAAAATTGTTAAAGGAGCTGTATTCGTAGTAGCCGGTTGCATTATAAACGCTTTCAAGGAACAGATGGTTGGCAGTGCCTTTATAGTTGCTGCTGCTGTCATCGAACAGGGCGCTTGCGCTTTGACCGGTGGTGAAGGTTGGGAATCCATCCACAAGTCTGTCGCTGGCAATTCCGCTGTTGTTGTAATGGTTTCCTTCCTGATAATTGTTACCGCCCACGACATCTGTGATTTGTTGACGGCTGGCAAAATCATACATTTTGATGGTGATGCCCGCCGCCGCGCTGTCCACTGTGGAAACGGTGTGCAATGTATTGCCGGTGGTTCCGCTGCTGTAAGCGGCGAAGGAGAAAGCCTGGGACTGAGCGCCGGTGCCGCTTGCCAGGGATACGTCGCCATTTTCGTCCTGCACTACCTGATAGCCATACCAGGCCCAGGAGCTGGAGTCCCATGCTTCCACGGTGGAATTGTATCCGCCGTCACGACGCCCGTTCAGCGTTACGCCGGGACGGGTGGCGGATACCAGCGTACCGTTGCCCTGCGGGGAGAGGTACATGCCCGTTTCCTGATTATAGAAATCATAGTATCCGTTCAGCTCGTTTGTGGTCGCGTCCCGGTGCATGATGACCGTCCACACCGGGGAAACGGCGCTGCGCCCGGTGATCTGGTCGCCCTTGTCATAAGTCTTTACCAGATTGCCGTTTCCGTCGATCACGTAATCTTCATACGCTCCGGATGCTTCGTTATATACGGACTGATAGAGGATCACCTGCTGATTTTCCTCAAGATCCTGCACGCTGATTTTGCTTGCGGTGTAAGCGGGATTCAAAAAGATTAGATCGTATAAGGTGAACCATTCGTTGTTGCCGCTGTCGCTGTATGTGCCAAAGCCGGACGCCGTTGATCCGCTGTAGTTGTTGATCGCGATACCGTTATCGTTCGTGATCCTGATTCGTCCGTCGCGGCCGTTGGCGCCTTCGGTTACATTCAGCGCCTGGGGCGTAGCGGAAACCGCTACGCCGCTGTTATTGCTGAGATTGATGTTTAGGTATTCTCCCGTGTCCGCCTGGATATAGTATTTTCCGTTTCCAGCCGAAAGGAAGGTCCAGAGGGTTATATCGTTATTTGCATGGACATACATGTCATCAAAGGTGACAGCCTCCGCAGCCAGCTTGTTGCTTCCGCCGGACAACGGTTTAGCCTGTATCGCGTTATTCGTATAGGTATTGATGATGGCAAAGGTCTTTCCGTTCAAATCGGCCGTCGCGCCGGAGGATACCACGCCGTAAACGGAGAATCCATCCGCCTGGAAGCGCACCGTTTGCCCTTCGGTTTCGGCGCTGATCGTTTTCCCCGCGTCAGCTTCATCCGCAAAGTGCACCACGTTCAGCGCTTCGCTTGCGCTGTCCGCCAGTTCAATGCTCACTTCCACCGCGGCGCCTTCGGCGGGCTGATACTTTACGTCGGGCGCGTCCGGATCAATAATGCTGATATCAAACAGCCGGATATAGCTTGCTGTTCCCGCAGCCATGCCAAGCGCGGCTTCCGCTTTGGATATATAGAGATCATACATATCGGATGCCGCAAGGATTTCTTCAACGGCCAGCGCGGCGTTTTCGGGGATCCCCGCGTCGGCGCCGTAGGTGACGGTGATCAAATACATATTTCCGTCGCTGGCCAGCACGCGTTTTTCCAGCGTATAGCCCACGATGGCGAAGGCGGAAAAGCTTCCCGCGGTGAATTGGACCGTGCCCTCCGTCACATTGGTTTCCAAGGTTTCGATCTGCCGCGGGGACGCCTGCATCAGCGTGCGGCGCCCCGTCATCTCCGTGCGGGGAGGGGGATTTGTAAAATGCAATGCGGCAATCTTATCTCCTGCGGTGGCCATATCGATTTCCACGCGAACCGGCCCGTCGGGCTCAATGATAGCATCTCCGGACATCAAGGAAATATCAAATACGCGCAGGAAGGCGATATCGCTTTTTTCGATCCCAAGCTGATCCGCGACGCTGTCGGAATAGAGTTCGGCTGATATTTCGTCAGCTGTCACGCGGGCATCCTCCGGCACAGGCGCATCCGGATAGAGCCGCACGGTGTAATCTTTCCCCGCATATACCAGGGGAAGAGGCTCTTTGGCAGGGAGAAGCGTGACGCCATCCAAAGAGAAGAAGTCCGAATAAATCACATAAGGCTCGGACAGATCGCCATCGTTTCCCGCGCTCATCGTATCGGATTCCAAGGCTGCGGCAATCAGAGCGTCGTCCTCTCCTGAACCGGCTTCCAACGGAAGGGCGAGCATGCCAAGAACAAACGCCATGATAAGCGCGATCGTTCTCTTTACGCTTGATGTTTTCATGAGCCATGCCCCCTGTTCCGTGATCCCTGCGAGTCATAGAATTAGACAATGTATTATACAATAGAGCAGGTTACACCAAAGGGCGTTTATATGCCTTATAACCGTTTTTAATAAAAAAGTAAAAAACTTGAAATAAGAATGAAAACAGCGTCATTTATTCCGCAGCGCGTCGATCACTTTGCCGGCGTATAAGTCGCAAAGCTCCCGGGCGGTTTCGGCGTCCGCGGCGGAGACGCTGACGTGCATCAGCGGCAGCGTGGGGTCCGGACTGATCAGCGCGCGGGCGTCTCCGTGCTGCGCCGCCAGTCCGCCCTGGGGACGGGGCGCGGCGCTTTTCAGCAGCGCTTCCAGCACCTTTCCCTTGCTTTGATCCTCGCAGGGGATGGAAGTCCGCTGCTGAAACAGGCGCGGCAAAGCGCTCAGCGCTTGCTCGGGGGACTCCTGGCTGAATAAATGCAGGAGCAGCAGCGCTTGCCGGAGCGCGTCCTTCATCATGGCCTGCTGACGGAGGCAGCCCTCGCTTCTGTCCTGCGGAAGCGGGCTGCAGCCCTCTGTCCCGAAGTCAAAGATATCGTAGACCGGTTCGCCGCGCTTTTCCAGCGCTCGGATGCACAGCAGCTTCTGCTCAACAGGGCTGATTTCGCGGTCATCAAGGCGCAGCAGCGCCGTATCCTCGCTGAGCTGGAGCTGCATCCGGCTGTGCGCGTCCACCGTGTGCCCGGCCAGCGACAGAGCGTCCCTGGCCAGCGTAAAAAGGTATCGGCTGCCGCATTGCAGCGCGACGGGCAGGCCGTTTTTGCAGTAATATTCCCGGGACAGCGCCTGTACATAACGGCTGCCCAGCGAGGTATGGCTTTGAATGGCGTCCGGATGGCAGCAGAGCGCGGGAAGCTCCTGACGGCGCACGGCGGCCTCCAGCGCCGATGAGGCGGCGCTGCCCAGGGCCAGACCGTGCCTGTCCACCGCCAGCAGCGCTTTTTCGCCGCACAGCAGACCGCCGTCAGCCCTGAGCGCGTCCACGGCAAAGGAGAGCATGCCGGAGGTCCCCTGGCCCAAGGCTTGGGCTGATTCGGCGCCATAGGAAGCCAGCGCGCCCAGCACGGTATGATAGGCGGCGGCGCCTTGAGCGCCGTACATCACGGCGATTCGCCTGCGGCTGTCCGACAGCAGGAAAGCCGCGGCGGCTGCCGCCAGCTGCGCGGGCGAATCAAAGGCGATCCGTCCTTCCGATACCGTGACCCGGGAGGGCTGATGAACGGCCTCGTTGATCACGGCGTCGTCGGGCAGACGGATGCCCGGCCAGATACGCGCCTTGGACTGAAGGGTGGAAAAAGCGCCTGCCGCCGCGCCTTCGCCCAGCACGCTGCCGCTTTGCAATGCCGCTCCCTGCTCCACCCGTGCGTTTCGGCATACGATGGCCCCCTCCAGCTGTGCGCCCGCGCCGATCACCGCGCCTTCCAGCACACAGGAGCGGCTGATCACCGCTCCTTCGCCGATCCGGGCGTCCGGGGACACATAGGAATCCGCGGAGATCACAGCGCCCGGAAAGGCCGAAACGCCTGCGGCGGCGGGCGCAAAGCCTGTCCGCCCGGCCAGCAGATCGCCCTGTGCCTTTAAAAAAGCCTCCGGGTCGCCCACGTCGCACCAGTAGGCTCCGCTTTCCCAGCCGTACAGCGGCAGCCCCTTTTGCAGCATCAGCGGAAACAGATCGCGGCCAAAGTCAAAGGGCGCGTTCCGGGGGATCAGTGACAGCGCCTGGGGCTCCAGCAGGTATACGCCGGTATTGACCAGACTGCTGAATACCCGGCTCCAGTCCGGCTTTTCAATAAATTGGGTGATCCGGCCCTCCCCGTCAGTCATCACCACGCCATAGGAAAGGGGGATATCGGTTCGCTGCAGCACCAGCGTAGCCGCGGCATGGCGCTGTCTGTGAAATTGGAGCGCGGCGGTGAGATCAACGCTGGTGAGCCCGTCGCCCGAAAGCACCAGCACGGTATCCCGCGCCTGCTCCGCCGCCATCAGCACGCTGCCCGCCGTGCCCACAGGCTTGTCCTCGATCACATAGGAAAGCGATACGCCATGCCTGCCCGCGCCGAAACGGCTTCGCACGTCCTCCGGCCTGTACCATAGCGTGACGTCAGCGTGATCATAGCCGTGCCTGGAAAGCAGGCGCAGGGTGTAATCCATGATGGGCGCGCCGCAGAGCGGGGCCAGCGGTTTGGGAAGGCCGCAGGTCAGCGGGCGAAGACGGGTGCCGGCGCCGCCCGCCATGATGATCGCCTGGATTGCCATAAAAAAACAACGCCTCCAAATCAAGATTCGGTAAGCGTTATTCTATGCCGTTTATGGTCAAAACATGCCTTGAAAATCGCATGCTTTACGCCCGATCTTCGGCCAAGATCGCGTAATATGCCACGTCCATCCAGCTGCCGTCCCTTCGCTTGCGTTCGCCGCGGAAAACGCCTTCCATGCGTAGGCCGCATTTCTGCATGACCCGGCCAGAGGCGGGATTGCGCGTATCATGGCACAGCATGACGCGGTGAAATCCCACGGTATCGATCAGGTAGGCGATCACGCGGTCCAGCGCTTCGGTCATGATGCCCTGGTTCCAGAACCGGCGGCAAAGGCAATAGCCGATCTCACAGCTTTCCTCCTCCTCGCGCCAGCGGACGACCGAAATATCGCCGATCAGCTCGCCCTCCTTTTCGATCCCCCAGCGGTAGACTGTGGGGCTTTCATAGCCTTCGACCCACATTTCCACCAGCCCTTTTGTGACCTCCGGGGAGGCGTGGGGGCCCCAACTCACATATTTTGCCACCTCCGGGTCGCCCGCCCAGTTGTTGAACATCATCAAAAAATCCTCGGAGCGATAGCGCCGCAGGCGCAGACGGCGGGTATGCAGATCGGGGGAGCCTAAATGATTCAGCATGATGATCCTCCTTTATTCCTGCCGAAGCAGCGATCTGGCGGCCTGCCGCGCTTTCTTCATGGCGGTGGGCAGGGGAAGGGAGGAAAGCGCGTCGGCGTCCACCCATTGGCCGCCCTTGATGGAAACGGCGTTCTGCGCGGTAAAATGATATAGCTTCATATTCCATATCCTGTGGGTGAAAACATGCTTGCATTCGCCCAGATCAGCGATGAAGCGCGCGTTGAGACGCAGGCCTTTCAGCTTTTTTTCCATGGCCTCCGGGGTATTATTGCCCTCGCAGAGCACAAATACCCAGAGCCCGCGCAGCAGAGCCGCCTCCCGCTGCTGTACCAGTATATGCCCGCCGCAGGTCACCAGTCCCACGCCCACGTCAACAGGCAGCGGTGGCTTCGAGGCGGCGCGAAGCGGCAGCGTTTCGGGGTCGCCCTCGGCGCATGCCCGGCAGAGGGACCGCAGCGGGCATGCCGCGCAGTCTGGCGTGCCGGGAAGGCAGACCGTAGCGCCAAGATCCATCAGCGCTTGATTCCAGTCCCCGGGCGATTCCCTGTCAATATTTTCTAAGGCCAGCTGTCGGATACGGCGCTGGGTGGAAGGCATGCCCACGTCCTCCCGGATATCGTGCAGACGGCTGATCACGCGGGTCAGGTTGCCGTCGATGGCCGGGCAGGGCATGCGGTACGCGATGGAGCAGATGGCCGCCGCCGTATAATCGCCGACGCCGGACAGTGCGCGCACGGCTTCATAGGAGCGGGGAAACTGTCCGCCGTATTCGTCCCGGACGATGCGGGCAGCCTTATGAAGATTGCGGGCGCGGGAATAGTAGCCCAGCCCTTCCCAGTGCTTGAGCACCTCCTGTTCGCTTGCCGCGGCCAGGGCGCACACGTCGGGGAAACGGGCCAGAAAACGGCTGTAGTATCCGGCCACCGTTTCGGTGCGGGTCTGCTGCAGCATGATTTCTGATATCCATACAGCGTAAGGATCGCGGGTGCCGCGGAAGGGCAGCGCGCGTTTGTTCGCTTCATACCAGGGCAAAAGCGGGGGATAAGCCATAAGCGCCTCCATGTGGGGATTATCGCCAGTATACCATAAAAGCCGAGAAGGGGGAAGAAAAAAGATGAAAATGGGCGATAAGCCGTTTTTACGGTAAATTTTGCGATTTTGTTCAATAATTTTTGAAAAATTTTTTAAAATAGGTATTGCATATCTGCGCTGTTTGGGGTAAAATACCATTTGAAGGGCGTTAGCACTCGATTGATTGGAGTGCTAACAACCGATAAGATCAATTATCTGAAGGAGGATATATCATATGACTATCAAGCCCCTGTTTGACCGTGTGGTCATTAAGGATGTGGAGAGCGAGGAAACCACAAAGAGCGGCATCATCCTGACCTCCGCCGCCAAGGAAAAGCCCCAGATGGCCGAAGTGCTGGCCGTTGGCCCCGGCGGCATGGTGGATGGCAAGGAAGTCACCATGCAGATCACCGTCGGCCAGAAGGTGATTTACTCAAAGTATGCCGGCACCGAAGTGAAGATCGACGGCGAGGAAGTCAAGATCGTCAGCCAGAAGGATATCCTGGCCATCGTGGAGTGATCCATTCCAATTATTATCTGATATAAAGGAGATTGATTATTATGGCAAAGCAGATCAAGTTTGGCGAGGATGCCCGCCGCGCGCTGGAAAAGGGCCTGAATACCCTGGCCGATACCGTGAAGATCACCCTGGGCCCCAAGGGCCGCAACGTGGTGCTGGATAAAAAGTACGGCGCTCCCCTCATCACCAATGACGGCGTGACCATCGCCAAGGAAATCGAGCTGGAGGATCCCTTTGAAAACATGGGTGCCCAGCTGATCAAGGAAGTCGCCACCAAGACCAACGACGTGGCCGGCGACGGCACCACCACCGCTACCCTGCTGGCGCAGGCCATCGTCCGCGAGGGCATGAAGAACCTGGCCGCCGGCGCCAATCCCATGGTGCTGCGCCGCGGCATTGAAGCCGCCACCAACGAGGCTGTCTCCGCCCTGACCGAGCTTTCCCGCCCCATCAGCGGCAAGCAGGCCATCGCTCAGGTCGCCAGCATCTCCGCCGGCGATGAGACTATCGGACAGCTGATTTCCGACGCCATGGAAACCGTGGGCAACGACGGCGTGATCACCGTGGAAGAAAGCAAGACCATGAAGACCGAGCTGACCACCACC
>JAFUDW010000143.1 GCA_017464225.1 Clostridia bacterium
GATAGCTGCCGATTTCCATAAGGCGCTAGATATTGAGCGAAACTTCACGGCGCAGGTCGCCCTCCACCTTCAGGTGATGCTCGATATAATCGCGCAGTTTGCTGATTTCAGTCTCGGAGAGATCCTTGACGCGGGTATCGGGATTGACGCCGGTTTCGGCAATGATCTGCTTGGAAGTTGTCAGGCCGATGCCATAGATATAGGTCAGGCCGATTTCCACGCGCTTCTCTCTGGGCAGGTCTACGCCCGCAATACGTGCCATGTGTAGGTTACACCTCCAAATGTGTTCGGTTGCAATGAACCGTGGGACCGGGTGGGAAAGACCCCGGAAGTGTATGGTATCCGCTCGTGGTCCCTCGGGAAGGGGATCCCTTGGGCAGCCGCCCACGGCGGCGAACCATCATAGAATATGTGTCGGGGGAGCCTGTCCCCCATGCTGATGCTCAGCCCTGCTTCTGCTTGTGCTTGGGATTCTCGCAGATGACCATTACATGGCCCTTGCGCTTGATGATCTTGCACTTTTCGCAAATGGGCTTAACAGACGGACGAACCTTCATTGGGAAATCCTCCTTAGGTAGTTTGCGCCTTGCAGCGCAGGGAATGAATTATGCTTTGCTGCGCCAGGTGATGCGCCCCCGTGTCAGATCGTAGGGAGAAAGCTCAACCTTGACCTTGTCGCCGGGATAGATGCGGATGAAATTCATGCGCATTTTGCCGGAAATGTGTGACATGATGCGATGCCCATTGGGCAGCTCCACCAGGAACATGGCGTTAGGCAGTGCTTCCACAATCTTGCCTTCCATTTCGATGACATCGTTTTTTGACAAACCGCCAAACCCTCCTCTTAACCTGTCAGTTGGCATTCACCTTGTTTGATTCTTCACGCTTTAATTTGGGAAGATGATCCGGCCGGACCTGCGGGCGCAGCCTCGCTCGCATAGAAGGGCGCAAGCACCTTGCGTACATCGCTGTCCTTCAGGCGGTTCATGGCATAAAGCGAGAGGATTTCGGGCGCCGCATGCGGCGTCGCGGACAGATGTTTGCGCCTTTTCCGCTTGGGATGATCCACCTTGCGGCGCTTCCCGTCGCAGATCAGCACAAAATCGGCGTCCAAACATAATAATACCACAAAAGGGTACCCTTTGTCACGCCCTTTTTTGGAAAAAACGATATTTCCTTCAAATATTTCGGGCTTCAAATGAAATTTACCCCTTTCGGTATGCTGTCCCACCTGAAATCCGGGAAGGTAAGGATCTCGGGCAGGCCGTTTGTGATGGCCAGGGTATGCTCGTAATGGGCGGCAGGGCTGTGATCGTTGGTCACAATCGTCCAGCCATCGGCCAGCTGATGCACCTGCCAGCGGCCCATGGCGATCATAGGCTCTACGCAGAAGGTCATGCCCCGGCGGATGCGCACACCCCGGCCGGGCTCGCCAAAGTTGGGCACGGAGGGATCCTCGTGCATTTCCTTTCCGATGCCGTGACCGGTCAGATCGCGCACAACGCCGTATCCATGGATTTCGGCATGCTGCTGCACGGCGTGGCTCACATCGCCGATGCGATTCCCGTCCAGCGCCTGCTTGGCGCCCAGCCAGAAGCATTCTTCGGTGACGCGCATGAGATCCTGCTTTTCCTGGCTGATTTGGCCCACGCCCGTGGAAAAACAGCTGTCGGCCTGCCAGCCGTCCAGCGCAAGCGTCACATCGATGCTGATGATGCTGCCCTCCTCCAGACGAACATGCTTGGAAGGGATGCCGTGCACCACCTCGTCGTCTATGGAGGCGCAGATTGACGCCGGATAGCCGCAATAACCCAATTCTGTGGGGATGCCCCGTCCCTTGCGGATCTTTTCATCCACAAAGTGATTGATATCCATGGTGGTAATGCCCGGCGCGATGAATTCCCGCGCCTGGCACAGCACGTCGTAGAGCAGGTGGCCCGCCGAGCGCATTTTGGCCAGCTGCTGATCGTTTTTCAGGTTGATCATTTTAAGCCATCGCATCCAGGGCAGCCTTCACCAGCGCGTAGTTTTCATCCACGCCGCCGTCCGCGCACTTGGCGGTGGACAGAATGCCCTTCTTTTCATAATAATCAATCAGGGGAGCGGTCTTCTCCTGATACACGTCCAGGCGGTTTTTGACGGTGGCAGGCTTATCATCATCCCGCTGGAACAGTTCGCCGCCGCACTCGGGACACTTATCGCCCTTGAGCAGGCTCACATGGAAGGTGCCGCCGCAGGCAGCGCATACGCGGCGCCCGCTGAGGCGATTGACGATGATCTCATCGGGCACATCGATATTCAGCGCCACGTCGATATGGGCGATCTGATCCAGGGCTTCGGCCTGGGCCACGGTACGCGGGAAGCCGTCCAGGATATAGCCGTTGGCGCAATCGGGCTCAGCCAGGCGCTCCTTCACCATGGCCACCACCACTTCGTCGGGCACCAGTTCGCCCTTATCCATGTAGCGCTTGGCGTCCATGCCGGTGGGCGTCTGCTCGCGGATGGCGCGGCGGAACATATCGCCGGTGGAGATCTGGGGAATGTTCATTTCCTTCATCAAGCGCTGCGCGTGCGTTCCCTTGCCTGCGCCGGGAGGGCCGAGAAATACGATATTCATGGAATCGTCTCCTTTCTTTTGGGTACCGTTGCATTCATTTCTGCCTATGTTTGGCATCAAAGGACGGCGGAAAACCGGCTTTGGAACGCCGTTACTGATCCATCTTGCCAAGCGACAGCATCACGCCGCCGAGCAGGAAGGATATCACGGCGCCGATCCCGCCCGCGATCATCAAAAGCCCGTGGCCCTTATAGGGCGGAATATAGGCCCTGATGTTTCCTTTCATGGGCCCCTCCTGGGGCAGATTGGCCGCGATGGAATGAATAACAGCAAACAGCAGGACAGCACTGAGGATGATCAAAACGATCCCAAGTATCCTTTTGGCCACGCTTATCCCCTTCCCTGTTTCGGTATTTATTCATTCCAATAAAATTAGCGCAAAATCCCATCCCCGCCCACAGGGGCGGGAGGTGGGATTTTGTATGCATTTCTGCGTATACGCGGGATCAAAGGAATCCCTTGTAGTGACGCATAACCAGCTGCGCTTCAACCTGGCGCACGGTCTCGATGGCCACGCTGACAGAGATCAGGATGGAAGAGGCCGCGAAGGGCAGCCGCACATTGAGGGCCGCGTACAGCAGGTTCGGCACGGTGGCCAGAATCGCCAGGAACAGAGCGGCGAACAGAGTCAGGCGGTTGGAAGTACGCTGGAGGTAATCCACCGTATTCTTGCCCGGGCGCAGACCGCGGACGTTGCCGCCCTGTTTCTGCACGTTCTCCGCGATCTCGCGGGGATTGAAGGTAATGCTGGTATAGAAGTAAGAGAAAGCCACGATGAGCAGGGCGCACACGACCATGTACAGCCAGGAAGTGGAGGACATGTTGGTGTTCCACCACTGATAAGCCTTGCTGCTGGTGCCGAACATGGCAAAGATCGTGCCCGGGAAGCTCAGGAAGGAGTAGGCGAAGATCAGGGGCAGCACGCCCACGGAGATCACCTTAAGGGGGATGTGGGTGCTCTGGCCGCCATACACCTTACGATTGACCACGCGCTTGGCATACTGAACGGGAATGCGGCGTTCGCCCATATCCACGAAGGTGACCAGCACGATGATGATCAGGGCGGTGATCACGATGATCAGCAGCTGCCAGATGGTGGTGCCGTAGCTGGTGATGCCCAGCACGTCGGTGAGGCCCAGCACCACGGCGTTGAACAGGTTGGAAATGATACCCGCGAAGATCAGCAGGGAAACACCGTTGCCAATGCCGTTCTTGGTGATGCGCTCGCCGATCCACATGGCCAGGGCGGTACCGCCGGCCATGATGACGCCGATGGTCAGATAACCGAAGAAGTTATTGTACGCAGGATAAAGCACGTTGCCGCTGCGCTGCAGACCGGCGATGATACCGATCGCCTGCAGGGCCGCCAGAACAACCGTCACATAACGGGTGATGCGGTTGATCTTCTGCTTGCCCTCGTCGCCCTCTTCCTTGCTCATGCGTTCGAGCGCGGGGATAGCGACGGTCAGCAGCTGCATAATAATGCTGGAGTTGATGTAGGGGGTAATGCCCATGGCCATGATGGTCATCTGGCTGAAGGAGTTACCTGTCATCATGTTGACCAGGCCCAGCACATCGTACTGGCTGGCAACCTGCTGCACCACGGAAGCGTTAATGCCGGCGACCGGAATCACGCCCACCAGACGAAACAGCAGCAGCATCAGGAAAGTGTAAATCAGCTTTTTGCGAAGCTCTTCGACCTTCCATGCGTTACGCAGCGTTTCCCACATGTCAGATCACCTCGGCTTTCCCGCCGACGCCTTCGATCTTTTCTTTCGCGGACTGGGTGAACTTCTCCACCTGAACGGTCAGCTTCTTGGTCAGCTCGCCGCCGCCAAGGATCTTCACGCCGTCCCGCACCTGCTTGACCAGGCCGGCTTCCTTGAGAAGCGCGACGGTAACTACAGTGCCATCCTCAAAGATTTCCAGGCTGCCAACGTTGACAGTCGCGTATTCCTTGGCATAGATATTGGTGAAGCCGCGCTTGGGGATGCGGCGGGTCAGGGGCATCTGGCCGCCTTCAAATCCCGGACGCTTACCGCCACCAGAACGCGCTTTGGCGCCCTTGTGGCCCTTACCGGAGGTCTTGCCAAGACCAGATCCTACGCCTCTACCAAGGCGCTTCGGAGCAGTCGTAGAGCCGCTGGC
>JAFUDW010000144.1 GCA_017464225.1 Clostridia bacterium
GTAAACAAGCAGCTTCCCGCAGTTGATTGAAATGGGGTTGTAGCAAAGAGCGCACCGGAAATACGCGATCAACAAAAAACAAGCAGACTCGAGCAAGCTCGGTCTGCGATTTTTGTATGATCGCTATGACGCTGACGCGTCATTGACGTCGGCAAGCCGCCGTCATTTCCGGTGCGGATGGCAAGTTCTAAATTTCAACAACACAAACCAGTCTGAGGTCGGCACGCGAAGCGGGCCCAGGATTGCGCAGCAATCCCGAAAAAGGCGAGGGACGGCAGATGGAGCTTGCTCCGATCTGACGGCACTGGCCTTTTTCATTGCCTCAGACGGTCTCTTTGCGCCAACCCAAGAGCTAAACTGGCGGAAATTGCTTGATAGTGTCATCAAGATTGTTCGCCAGGATGGAGTCCAGAGGCCCAAGCGGGCCTTTGGCGCAGAGGTTTGGAGGCCGCGGAGGCCTCCAACGTCCCCCTATTCCACACCCAGTTTACGCCGTTTTCACGATCACGCAGGCATGGCGGCGATGGCTTCCAGCAGCCGCCGCAAGTTTTCCTCGGTGGTGGCCCAGCTGGTGCAGACGCGCATCACGTCGTGATCATCGTCCAGCTTCTGCCAATGGCTCAGCGCAAAATCCCGCTCCAAATAGGCCCGCTGGGCGGCGGACAGGATGGGGAACTGCTGATTAGTGGGCGAATCGATATACATTTTCACATTCCGGGCGGCCAGGGCGGCGCGGACACGCCCGGCCTGCTCCACTGCACCGGCGGTGATGCGGCTGTACAGATCATCGGTAAACAGGGCGTCAAACTGAATACCCAGCAAGCGCCCCTTGGCCAGCATACCGCCCCGCTGCTTGATATGATAGCGGAAGTCCTTCTGCAAAGCGGCGTTCGGGATCACCACAGCCTCGCCAAACAGCGCGCCGCACTTGGTGCCGCCGATATAAAAAACATCGCACAGCCGCGCCAGATCGGCAAGCGTCACATCGCCGGCCGCCAGGCCATAGCCCAGCCGCGCGCCATCCAGGAATAAGGGCAGGCGGTACCTGCGGCAAGTTTCGCTAAGCGCCGTCAACTCATCCAGGCTGTACAGCGTGCCAAACTCGGTGGGATGGCTGATATACACCAATCCAGGCTGAACGATATGCTCAAAAGCGCTATCTGCGTAGTGATTTTCCACATACTCCGCCACCTGCGCCGCCGTGATCTTGCCATCCCGATGCGGCAGGCTCAGCGCCTTGTGGCCCGTGGCCTCCAGCGCGCCGGTCTCATGCACGTTGATATGGCCCGTGGTGGCGCACAGCGCGCCTTGATGCGGGCGCAGGATGGACGCGATCACCGTCACATTGGCCTGGGTGCCGCCCACCAGAAAATGCACGGCTGCCTCCGGCGCATGGCAGGCCTCCCGGATCTTTTGCCGGGCACGCTGGCAGTATTCATCCTCGCCGTAGCCCACAGTTTGCTCCAAATTGGTCTCCGCCAGCATTTTCAGGATCGAAGGATGCGCGCCTTCCACATAATCGCAGTCAAAACGGATCATAATCCCGCTCCTTTTTATTCAAAAATCGGTTTATTATACCATTGGCACGAGCAGGACGCAATGATGATTTTGGGCTGAACGTTTGTAAAAAGAAAATATGAACTTTAAAAATAATAAAAAAGGAGGTATAATAGCAGAAGTATAACGTGTGAGGTTTGTATGCGAAAGATCATCTGCTTGCTTTTGCTCCTGTGCCTGCTGCCGGTATCGGCGACGGCGGAAACCGAGGACGCTCTGCCCGAAGCGCTGCGGGTCAGCGAGAGCATTGAGACCCAAACGCTGAAGGGCAGCATATATGTAAATACGGCCTATCCGCATACGGCCAACCAGGCGGTGGACGCCGAAATGGCGGTGCTGCTGGATGAAATGCGCGAGGCCGCCCTGCCCAGCCTGCCCAAAAAGGCCGGGAATACCAAGGAAGGCGCATATCTGGACGTGCAGCCCTCGGTATACCGCACGGGCAGCAGCTGGATGAGCTTTCTTTCCACCGCCATTATCCGGGATAATCGGAAGCAGACCTATGCCGCCGTGGACGCCCGGGCTTATGATATTGAAACGGGCAAACGGCTTTCGCTCCACGACGTGCTGCGCGACGAGGATGGCTGGCGCATTGTGGGCGACGCCGTACGGTCGCAGCTGTCCGCCTATTTTCCGGATGAGCAGGCCGACGCCGTGCAGCTGCAATCGCTGAGCGAGCCGGCAGCGCTGGAGTTCACCGGCTTTACGCTGAATACCGCCTATCTGCAGCTTCACTACCGGGCTGATAAGCTATACGCGGGCAAAACCACGCTGATGCACGTGCGCGTGCCCTATACCGATCTGGCGGGACACCTGACGGCGGAAGCGGAAGCGCAGACCGACAACAGCATGCGCAAGCTCATCGCCCTGACCTATGACGACGGGCCGGTGGTGGGCCGCACCATGCGCGTGGTGCGCAACCTGCGGGCAGGCGGCGCCAACGCCACATTTTTCATCGTGGGCGAACGCATCCATTACTGCCCCAACGAAGTAACGCTGGCCCATGACGCGGGATTTGCCATCGCCAGCCACAACTGGCTGCATGTATACAAAAGCGCCAACCGGGGCAAGGTGATCCAATACCGGGACAAACTGAACGCGGAGCTGTACAAGTACATCGGCATCGGCGTAAGCATGATGCGCGCGCCGGGTGGCCATGAGCAGATCTTCATCGATGAGGACGTGCATCTGCCGCTGATCCACTGGTCCACCATCAGCAAGAGCAAGGATAACAAGGTGACCGATCCCGCCGCCGAAGCCCGCCGCCTGGCCAAGGGCGCCAAGGACGGCGATATCATCCTGCTGCATGACATCTATACCGGCACCGATAAAATGGCCGAAACGCTGCCCGGGCTGCTGGCCGACGCGGGCTTCCTGTGCGTTACGGTGGACGAAATGTTCGCAGCCAAGGGGATCCCGCTGAATCCCAACGAGGTGTACTGGGACACCCGGGGCAACGACAGCAAGCATGATTGACAAAACCAAGCAGATTTGGTAATATGATGATAGTTACGACAAAGGCATGATACACCAATATCAAAGGAGAGATTGCCATGGCCATCCAGCTTTTCGAGTATCCCACGCCCGGTTCCAACCTGAAGCTGCGCGTCGCCCGGGGGCATTTTGCCACCAGCCACAGCCACAATAACTATTATATTGATTTTGCCATTACCAAGCACCGCCTCAGCGAGGCCAGGGAAGCCGCCATTGAGCTGGCGGGCTCCTTCCGCACCTCCACGGTGGTGGATACCATCCTGTGCCTGGACGGCACCGAGGTGGTGGGCGCCTGCATGGCCAGCGAGCTCACCAAGGCCGGCATCACCAACGCCAACGCCCACCGCACCATCTATGTGCTGCCCCCCGAGCATACCAGCGGCAGCCAGTTGATTTTCCGGGATAACACCGCCCCCATGATCGTGGGCAAGCATGTGCTGATCCTGGCGGCATCGGTGGCCACCGGCTTCACCGTCAAGGGCGCCATCGAAGCCATCCGCTATTATGGCGGCATCCCGGTGGGCATTTGCTCCATCTTCGCCAAAGTGCGGGAATGTGAAGGCTTCCCGGTCACCTCCATCTTTAACCTGGAGAACGTGCTGGACGATTACCAGAGCTGCGACGCCCATGATTGCCCGCTGTGCAAGGCCGGGTACAAGCTGGACGGTCTGGTGAACGCCCACGGGCTTTCCACCTTCTGATATCCAC
>JAFUDW010000145.1 GCA_017464225.1 Clostridia bacterium
GCAATCCTCAGCCCGCTGCGCGTGCCTACCTCAGACTGGAACTTTATGCTGAAAACCACAATACTTTACCCGCTCCGGAAATGATGGCGGCTTGCCGACGTCAATGACGCGTCAGCGGCATAGCCGCATAAGCAAAACGGCTGGATCGAGCTTGCTCGTATCCAGTCGTTTTGCTTATGCGGCGTATTTCCGGAGCGCTCTTTACACCAAGCCCTTTCCAATTAGCAGCGGGAAGGTGCCAGTTTACGTCGCCAAGCAACATCCGCAACTGGCGGGTCCAGGGTGGGCCTCCCCACCCTGGCAGGGTTTTTAAGGGGCAGCGCCCCTTAACGCCGCCACTTGCTGCTTCTGTGCTTTCCCAAGGGAATACAAGTCAAATCCCCTCAAGTTTGCCCGTAAATCGCTTTCATTTCCTCGGTATACGCGCCATTATCCTCAAAGATCACCAGCGGCGGCTCAACAATCAAGCCTGCGTGCGCGCCGAGCATGGATTCCAACAGGCAGAGATGCGCCTGTTTATTCCGGCGGGAATGCACCATGCGCAGGCGTTTGGGCTCCAGGCGGCAGCCGCGCATGGCGTCCATCAGCTCCATGAGCCGGGAGGCCGGGAACACGCAGCACTGCCTTCCCCCATCGTGCAGCAGCCAGGCGGCAGCCTGCGCCACATCGGTGATCCGGCAAGCCTCCTCATGCCTGGCCAGGCGCTTGCTTTCATCGGGATTGAGCAGCGCGCCGCCCGCCTTGCCGTAAGGCGGATTGCAGGTCACCAGATCGCAGCGGCAATGGGGCAGCAGCGCGCGGATCTCCCTCAGATCGCCAGTATGCACGCGGATCACGTTTTCCAGCCCGTTCAGCGCCATGGAGCGCGCCGCCATATCAGCCATTTCTGGCTGAATTTCCACAGCGTCAGCCGTCAGCGTATTCTCCCGGCCATAGAGCAGCAGTGGGATCACGCCGGTGCCCGTTCCCAGATCGCAAAGGCGGTCGTGCTTTCGGGGTGAGGCAAACGCGCTGAGCAGCACGGCGTCAGTACCGAAGCGGAAGGCGTCCGTGCGCTGGATCACGCACAGACCGCCCCGCTGCAGATCGTCAATTCGCTCGTTTTCTCGTAAATCCATCATGGAAACTCCAGATTTTTTGTAGGCACATAGCCCTTTTGTCCTTCATATTCAGCCTGGCACCATTCAGAGCCCACAGCGGTGATCAGGGCATAATCGCCCGCCGGCAGCAGAATGATCAGCCCGGCGGTTTCCTCCGGCGCAGCGCGCAGCTGCGCGCCCGTCTGGGCCACGCGCACGGCCTGGGGCGTCCAATCGCCCGCTTGAGGCTGCTCAAAGGCCAGAAACTGGCTTTTGACATAACCCGTGGCCGAACCGTAAGTGACTTCCGACCATTTTTCACCGTATTGACGCACGATCACCATAGCGCCCTTGGGAATAGTGCGCAGCACCTTTGCGCCGGAGGAGGCCGTTTTGCGCAGGTTCAAAGCACCTGAAGGCGTATTGACCCGGGCGGTCATGGCCGCCGGCAGCACAGGCTGGGGCACCTCCACAAAGGTCAGGAAGGCCGTCATCACATAGCCGCTCTTCTCCTGGTATACCACCTTTGTCCATTTTTCGCCCTGCTCCAGCACCTCGACCAGCTCGTCCTGAGGAATGCGCGCTGTGACGGCAGCGCTGCTGGATGCCTTTTTGCGCAGATTCAGCGAGCCCGAAGGCGTTGTGACCTTGGCAAAGGTCACGGAAGACTGCACAGGCAGCGGCTTCCACACCGCAGCGGGTGTTTCCGAAACAGGAGGCACGGTGGGCGCGGGCGTGTTGGCAACGGGTGATTCTTCCGCAAAGCGCAGGAATTTGGTCATCACGTAGCCCATCTGCCCGTTATAGCTCACATAACACCAGCTTTCGCCCCGGGCCTGCACCACAAGCACGGTATTGCGTGGAATGGTGGCGAGCACCTTCGCCTGTACCGAGTCGGAAACACGCAGGTTCAGCGGGCCGGATTCGGTGGTCACAACGGCGGTCATCCCGCCGTTCTCCTCGCCGCCGCCCAGCCCCAGCGACAGGTATTGCGCCGAGCAATAACCCACAACGCCGTGATAGCGAACCTTGTGCCATTCCTTGCCGGCCTCGGTAACGATCACCGTTTCGCCCCGGGGGATGGACAGCAGGATCTCTGCGCTCATGCTGGCCTCCATCCGCAGGTTCAGCGTGGAAGCGGCGGAGGTCACCAGCGCGTATTGTTCGCCCGGATCAGGGGCATCCGCCTGCGCGCGCATCGCCATGCCGTTCATTTGCAGTTTGTCGGACAGCATATATCCGGTGATCCCCTGCCAGTACACCTGGCTCCACGCGCCGTCGTTATAGAGCACCTGCACCACCGTTCCGGCAGACAGCGTGCGGTACCGGTAGCCGGACAGGCTGGCCGACAGGTACAGCACGGCCTCCCCGGTCAGCTGCGCGCCGGTGGCGTTGGCATCCCGGGCAATGCCGGGATAATCGGCGGACCGGGTAATATATTGCAGATTGATATAGCCGCTCTGGCAGCCATACTGGGTATAGGCCCATTCGCCCTCCACCCGCAGGATGGGGAGCACGCTGCCGCCGGGGATCTGCACCAGGGCCGCGGACGATATATCCGCGCTCTGGCGGAGATTGAGATAGGATGTACCGTTGACAATGCCGTAGCCGATCACAGTCGATATGGTGGGCGATATACCGTCGGGCGCGCCTTGCAACTTGACGCCGTCCCCCTGCGCAAAACCGGTAAGACCGCCATAGGTTACCAGATACCAATCGTTTTCAGCGCGGTGCACGGTCACCGCCGCGCCATGCGGAATGCCGGTAATGATCTGACCCGCTGAGGAAGCGGTTTGGCGCAGCGCCATCTCGGCGACGGGCGAATAAAGCTGCACAATGCCCACGGCGGCTGCCGCGCCGGTAAGGCCAACGGGCGTATCCACGCTGAGCTCTTCCCGGCTGACGCCGCTGCTCATGGGCGAAAGCACCGAACGCACGAAGGCGTACTGCGTCCGCTGACATCCCTCAAAGTAAAAACCCAGGATCTGGTCGTAAGTATAACCCAGCTCGCCCATGCGCATAGCCCCGCGCTGGCTCATGCCGGTGCCGTGGCCAAAGCGGCGCGCCTGCACCGTGAAGCCCGTATCGGTCTTGATCACGCTCCACAGCTCGTTGTTGGCGCCGTTGATGCTCATGCCCAATTTGCCTTCCAGCTCGCTGAAAATATCAAAGGTCAGCGTTCCGGAGCGCACCGCCCCGTCGCAAAGGGCAGTCACGTCAAAGTTCAGCTTGGTATACAGACGGCTGGGCTCCGCGTAGCGAGGCGTATGCGGCGTCACCGCCGTAACCCGCTGAATGGTCACGCTGGTCGCGCCAAAGGCCGATTTGGCCTTGTTGACCAGCAGCGTATTCAGCGCCGACGTCTGTGCGCCAGACGCAGCCACCTTGAAGGAGCGCACCTGGGAATAAGGGTTCTGGTAGTCGTAGGGATCGTCCTTGACCTTGATATAATCATATCCCGAATATCCCCATACGTTACGGGCGGATTCGATCTGTCCGCCGTTGCTGGCGGTATAATAGGTGGCGGTAAAATCGCCGCCGTTCATGGCCACGATGCCCCGGGTCTCCTCCACCGCCTGGCGGCATCGAGCGTTGCCCGAGGGCGTGCCGTTATATACCTGGTCGTTGGTGGTATCCACCAGATCATAGCTGCGGCTTTTGCCGTTCCGCATGGCGCGGACGGTATAGGTACGGGCGCAGACGCATTGGGCTTTGAGCGCTTCCAGCGCCGAGGCGTTGCCCATCTCATAGGGCAGCACGCCCACCAGATAGTCCTCAATGAACACGTGCACGATCACGTACAGCCGATAGCTGCTGCCGCTTTTAACGGCTTTGAACTGTACGTCGCCCGGATAGATGTTAGCGCTCACACGCGCCTGGCTGATTTTGACGCCGTTCACGCCCTCCCGGGCATGGCGGCGGATGCGGAAATCGCTGCCCATGGCGGAAGATACACCGTCCCGCGTCAGCGTCAGCTGGCCGGTAGCCGTATTGAGGCTCACGGATATCCGCCCGTTTTCGGTCAGCGCGGTGGCCGCCGTGCCGTCCAGCGAATAGCTGCCGCAGACCGTTACATCCACCCGGCTGATATTGCCGAGGGAGGATAGGTACACGCGCACAGTGCCGTTCACGGCAGCCTCCTGGCCAGCCGCAGGCTCGGCCAGAGCAGCGGACAGCAGCAGGCACAATGCCGCCGTCAGCGCCATCCATTTTTTCAGGATCCAGGTAGTATATCGCATGGGCAAAGCTCCTCCGAAAGCAAAGTTGTAACACTTTTGTAACTATTCGGAGTATACCATACCCAGATTTGCCTGTCTATTTGTGCTTTTTGGAAGCTTTGCCAGGTCTTTTCCGATTGCCGCTCCGGGCGATGGGCCGCTCAAAGGCATACGTCACCAGAGTAGAGATCGCCAGGGCCCCGGCAAAGCAAAGCGCTGTGAATAAAATCTGCCAGGAGCGGTCGCCGTCCATCCAGGGCGATTCAAATTGCGAGGCGGGGATATGCCATTCCTTGAGCTGCACGGCAAACACCTGGTGCCACATATAAAACTGGAAGGAAACGGCAGAAAGGAAGGACGTGATTTTATTGCCAAAGAACAGGCGAATGGGCCGCGCGCCATACAGCAATCCCAGCAGGCTCAGCGCGCACAGGCCCGACAGGGCAAAGCGCCGATCCATCTGGCCCATCCGGATGTTTTCATAGCCGTTGCTTGACGCCTGGCCCTTTACCAGCCGCCAGATGCAGGCCACGCAGACGCACAGCAGGGCGGTAAACAGCACGCGCGTCCAACGGTCCTGCTTCATACGGCGTTTAAGGGCGGTATACACACCGGCCGCCAGCATGCCGTTGGCATAGCATTCCAGCTGTCCGGGCAGCTGATTGAAGATCAGCGCGCTGTCGGGCTGGAGCCGCACCCATTCGCGGTAGCCGAAGGCCGCCGCCAGCATGCAGACATAGGTCGCCAGCGGCCACCGCCTGAACACCCGGCCCAGGAAGGGGAAAATCAGGTAAAACTGCATCTCCACCCCCAGCGTCCACAGCGAGCCGTTGAGGGGCGAGCCCGTATAGCTGAACGGAAACAGCGTATGGGTAAAGGTAGCGTGGGCCAGCAAATCGCGGCCCATGCGCCACCAGCTGAAAACGCCGTTCACATCATAGCTGCGCTTGGGCAGCGCCACAAACAGCAGCATCACCAGCACGCACAGATAATAGGAGGGCACGATGCGCAGGAGCCGTTTTTTGTAGAAAGGCAAAACGCGCGGCGCGGGCTTGCCCTCCTCCGCCGAGGCGGCATAGGGCAAAAACAGCAGAAAGCCGCTGAGCATCAGCATGGCGTCCACCCACATATAGCCCGAGCGCAGCAGCGGATCCAACGAAAACGACCAGCTTCCGCCCCGCAAAACCGGCGTCAGCCAGCTTTGCTGCCAAATATGGAAGGACGCCACAAACAGCACAAAAAGCGCACGCGCGCCATCCAATACCGGAAGGCGCCCGTCACGCTCTGTTTCTGTATATGCTTTATATCGATCGGTTAAGCTGCTCATTCCTCCACCCGCGTCATGCGATATTGAACC
This sequence comes from Clostridia bacterium, assembly GCA_017464225.1. The sequence goes on from JAFUDW010000145.1 coordinate 5,655, forward strand.
TTGGTTTTGTTGTTCTCCACCGAGAGCACCTTCTGGTCGCAGTCGTAAATCGTCCATTCATCCTTGAGCTGATCGGGGCGGCTCCCGGCGTAGAAGGCAAACTGGCTGCCCCGGAAGTAATACGCTTTGCCGTCGATGGTGCAGGTGCCGTCCTCCCGGAATTCCATTTCCACGCCCGTGCGGCTGACCCAGCGGCCCAGCATGCGATAGCAAACGCGATCCAGCTTGCGCTCCACATCCTTATAATCCAGGATCTTCCGGTAATAGGGCAGGGCTTCGTAGGGCTGTTTGTCATCGTAGAGCTGATTGGCGTACAGATAGCAGGCCTCCTGGTACATGCGCTGCAAATCGCTATAGGCCTCGCTGTCATTTTCGCGTTCCACGCTCTCCATGGCCTGGATGGCAGTCAGATAATCGCCCTGCGCCATGGCGTCCTTGGCCTTTCCATAGGCTTCGCCGTAATACGCGTCATAGCACTCGGCGGCTTTCTTCGCCGCGTCCTCAAATTCGCTGATGGAGGCGTACAGCGCAGCAGCCTCGTTCATCCTGCCGTCCTCCTCATAGAGCGCGGCGGTATGGTAAATGCTGCGCTGGCGCAGCAGGGCGGAATCGGCATAATCGGGAATATCCTCCAGGTACACCGCCGCCATTTCATAATCATCCTCGGCGATGGCCGCCTCGGCCAGGGCATACATGCACTTTTCATACTGGTCGTGGGCGTCCTCATAATCGCCCGCCATCTTGAGCTGCTCGGCGGCCTCCAGGTTTTTGCCGTCGGTCAGCAGCTTTTTGCCCCATTCGTAATGGGCGCGGGCCAGCTCTTTTTCAGCCTCCTCGTCCTCGCCCAACGCTTCCAATTGCTCAATGGCGTCGGCATAGCTGCCGGCCGAAAGCAGCTGGGCGGCCAAAGCCTTCCTCGCTTCCGCCGTCTTCTGTACGCTGTCCTCAAAGTCCTCCAGCGCTTCAAAGGCGGTCAGCGCGCCGGCGTAATCGCCGGCCTCCATCAGCGCGGCGGCCTGGATATAGCGCAGCTGCTTCACGCGCTCATCGGTATCCTTATAGCCCGCGATGCTGGCAAACAGCTCCAGCGCCTCGTCGGTCTTCCCTTCCTCCTGCAGCGCCACCGCCGGGATATAGAAGCTCTCCAGCAGCAGCGCCTGGGCGGGCTCATATTCGATGGCTTCGCCCAGGATGGCGCGGGCTTGCTCGTAATCGCCCTCCTCCATGGCGGCGCGGCCCAGGGCCTCGCTGCACTGCCAGGATTTTTCCAGCGAATCCCGATAGCTCAGGATCTTATCGAACATCTCCTTGGCCTGGGCACACTCGCCCTCCTCCAAAGCCAGGCAAGCGGGCTCATACAGGCACGCCGTGGCCTGGCTGTAGGCGTCGCGGAAATCGCCCGCCAGCAGATAATACTCGGCGGCGGTATCGTAATCCTTGGCGGCAAAATACGTGCCCGCCAGCCCGTAATAGGCTTCCTGCAGCTTATAGCCCGCGGCCTCATAGCCGGGATCCAGCTGGGTGAGCAGGCTGATGGCCGTCTGGAATTCGCCGTCGTCAATGGCGGCCACGGCGGGCTGGTACAGGCACAGCTGCGCCTGGTTGGCGGCGTCCTCATAATTGCCCAGCGCCAGGAATTTCTCCCGCGCCTGGGCGTAATTGCCGCCCTCCATCATCTGCACGGCCCACTGGTACTGCGCGCCGCGGCTCAGGGCGGCGGCGTCCCGGTAACCCGTCATTTCATCGCAGAGCGCGATCACGCTTTCATACTGGCCGGAGGCCATCAGCAGCTGCGCCCGGCGATAGCGGGCTTCCTGCGCCAGGGTTTGGCTGTCCTTGTAATCCTCCAGCCCGTCAAAGGCGTCCTGGGCGGTGCGAAGGGCGGGCGTGGTGCCCGTGCTCAGGGCTTCCACAGCTTGCCGGTAGGTGCACTCCTTGGAAAGCTCGGCGCTGGTATAATACAAGCGCATATCCACCAGATCGATATCCAGCCCGATGGCCGGAATGTGCACGGGCAGCTTGCGCTGGCCGCGCTGGGCCGCCAGCTCGTCAAAGGCAGCCTTGGCGGCGGTGTATACGCCGTTATCCAGCTGGCGGCTGGCGTTATAGAATTTATAATAGGGAATGGCATGGAAATAGATGCCGAAGGCCAGAATGGCGACCAGCAGCGTTCCCAGGACCGTTCCGGTGATCCGACGGCGGCGGCGGCGGCGGCGCTGCTTTTCCTTTTCGGCGGCCTCGGCAGCCTGCTGCGCCTGGGCGCGTTCTCTGCGCGCCTGCTCCTCCATGGCGTTCTCATGCTCAAAGATGACCTTTTCCACCGTGGCCTCGTTAAAGCTGGTGAACACATCGCGCTTGAGCCTTCCGCAGCGGCGGCAGGTATCCTCCCCCGCGGCGTTGGGCCGGCCGCAGACGCACAGCCACACCGCGCCCTGATCCATGGGATAGCCCAGGGCGTCGGCCCCGGCCAGATAGCGCAGCACCTCCAGCCTGTGCCCGGCGGGCAATGGATTCGGGGTATACTGGGACACGTTATCGGCGGTATGCCGCCAGATGGTGCCGTCCTCAAACCATACCTTTTCCACCGAAAAATCCATTCCGGCGGCCTGGATGCCGTTTTCGATCTCCACGGCCATTTCAAAGGCCGAGCGGCCCTTGCCCTCCAGGCGCTGCACGCGCTCCACCTGCCGGGAGATCATCATCCCCTCGGCGTCAAAGCAGGAGAAAATGGCCTGCACGCTGACCACGGTCTGCTCGGTCAGGTTAAAAAGCTGCAGGCGGCAAACCGGATACTGCTGGGTCGGCAGGGCGTAATGCCACAGCTCCACAGGACAAGTCAGGTCTATCTTCATGGATCGATCATCCTTCCGGTAAATAAGCTTTTAAAAGATCGGTTTATTTGTATTCGCAGGTAATCACCCAGAGCGCGTCATCCACAAAGTCCAGGCTCAGCACGGCTGTGAGCTCATCCACCGGCACGGTGAACTGGGCGCAAAGCCCGTCCTCCGTGACGTCCATCACGCCGTAAGGCGCGTTTTCACCATCGCCGTAGAGCAGGCTGCCGTCCTCCTGGGGGAACCGCGCCAGCACGCTGTCCACGGTATCATCCATGCGCAGCCCACGGGGCCCCTCCAGCGCGTCGCCGTACACCTGCAGGGCCGCCAGGGCGTTCTGCTGCTTCTGGCCGTCGTAAGCCAGCGCGGCGGCAACGCCTTCCCACTCCATGGTGCGCACGTACAGGCCGTCGTTCTCCTCCCAGTTATCGGCCGCGGGCTGGCCCAGCACAGCGGTCAGATCGTCCGCTGTGGCGCCCACAAAATCAACGGCTCCATCGCGGCCCGTAAACAGCAGGTCTTCCCGGGCCAGGGGCTCGGGCAGTTCGGCAACGTAAGCGCCGTATTCCCGCTTTTCCTGCAGGGCAGCGCAGTTTTCAATATCCAGCCGGGCATCCTCCAGCGGCTCGCGGATCACGCCGGAATACACGTGGGTCACCACGTTATTTTCCAGCGTATAGCCAATAAAGCAATGCTCCGCCTCTTCCCCATCGGGCGTAACGATGTTGTGCTCCACCTGCAGCACGTGGGAGCCCTCGCGCTGAGCCTGGGCGTAATTGACCGCCTCAGGCAGCGCGCCGCTGATGTACAGGGCGCACTCATCATAACTGCCGCTCAGGTTCACATTGTCCAGCGGATAGGCCGCCAGCAGCTCCGAAAGCGCGCTGCCCGGGCCGATCTCCCGCCCGTCGGTCAGCGATTCCATGCCGCCCCGCAGCTCGGCATAGCGCACGCGGCTGTCCTTGGACAGCGTTTCATCGGGCGTGACCAGCGTGATCTGGTCAAACTCAAACACAAAGAGCCCTTCCTCGTCCTCCTCGGGCTCCACCGCCTCCTGCTCCAAAGCGGAGGAAAGCAGCGCGTCCCAGAAATTGGTCAGCTCATCCACCGTCAGCGGAGATTCAGCCACCGCGGAAGCGAAGCAGCAGGCAAGCAACGCGGCAAACAACAGCGCAAACAACTTTTTCATGACAGTTTTCCTTTCAATAGGTCTCAACGCCCGCGCTGGTGACCAGCGCATAGATCAGCTTTTCCCGTTCCGCCGGGGCATCGGACAGCGTGATGGCCGCAAGGATCATATCCCGCGCCTTTTGGAAATCCTCTTCCCGGGCGGCGTACACCGTGCAAAGGGGCTGGCCCGCCGACACGCGGTCGCCCACCCGGCAGCGCATGATAAAGCCCACCCGGGGATCGATAGCATCGGTCTTGCGCTTGCGCCCGGCCCCCAGCTCCTGGGAGGCGTAGCCCAGCCCGGTGGTATCCATATGGGCGATATAGCCCGCTCCTGGCGCCGTCACATCCCGCACGACGGGCGCGTCGGCCAGCTGCTCCGGATGGTCGCACACGGCGGCGTCCCCGCCCTGGGCGGCGATCATCCGCCGCAGCTTTTCCAGCCCGCTGCCGTCATCGAGCGCCTTCTTCAGCAGGGCTTCCCCTTCCTCCGGGGTATTTGCGATGCCTGAGGCGATCAGCAGCTGCGCGCCCTGCCGAAGCGAGACGGCCAGCAGAGGCCCGCCGCTTTCTCCCCGCAGGATATCGATGGCCTCCTTGACCTCCAGCCGGTTGCCCACGTGGGAACCCAGCGGCTCGTCCATGCCGGTGAGCAGGGCGGATACATGCCGTCCCGCCCGGGTGCCGATCTCCACCATGGCCTGGGCCAATTCAAGGCTGCCCTCGTAGTTGGGCATGATGGCGCCCGAACCCACCTTGACGTCCAACACGATGCCCTGGGCGCCCGAGGCCAGCTTTTTGCTCATGATGGAGGAAGCGATCAGCGGCAGGCTGTCCACCGTGGAGGTGGTATCCCGCAGCGCGTA
>JAFUDW010000146.1 GCA_017464225.1 Clostridia bacterium
CAATTTCCGCCAGTTAAGCTTTTGGGTTGGCGTAAAGAGGCCGTCTGAGGCAAAGAAAAAGGCCAGTGCCGTCAGATTGGAGCGAGCTCCATCTGTCGTCCCTTGCCTTTTTCGGGATTGCTACGCAATCCTCAGCTCGCTGCGCGTGCCGACCTCAGACTGGGGTTTGCTATCGAAGCTATGAATGCCTTACCCGCACCGGAAATGATGGCGGCTTGCCGACGTCAATGACGCGTTAGCGTCATAGCCGCATAAGCAAAACGGCTGGATCGAGCTTGCTCGAATCCAGTCGTTTTTGTGTTGTGGCGTATTTCCGGTGAGCTCTTTGTGTTAAGCCCACTTCAATCAACTGCGGGAAGTTGTTTGAAAGAGTACACAAGCAACATCCGCAACTGGCGGGTCCAGGGTGGGCCTCCCCACCCTGGCAGGGTTTTTAAGGGGCAGCGCCCCTTAACGTCTTCCCCCAACAAATTCCTGTTTTCAGATGTCTCCCCCCTTATTCAGGGTTCAGCATGATATGTAACAGAAAGGCCATGCCGGATGATCTGGCATGGCCTTTTATATTATCTGATTTCATGATTGGCGATCCTGGAAAGGGGACGGGCTTTGAGGCGTTCCCGGTCGCGGTCGATTTCATCCTTGAGCGCTTTCATATCGGGCGTGGCGGTCTGCGCGTCGTACAAGAGAGCGATCAATGCATCCTGCTTGTCCAGGATATCGTTTTTGATGCTGAAGGCGGGCTCGATGCTGCTGGCCAGCTGCATTCGCCGCTGCTCGGCCTCTTTGCGCAGCTTTTCGGTCTCCGCGCGGATGGCTTCCAGCCGCGCGTTGATGCGCTCGGTGCGGTAAATCACCTCGGGATACGCGTCGGCGAAGCGGCGGTAGAAGATGTTCCTGTCGCTGAGCAGCAGCCTGATCTCCCTGCCGATTTCTTCGGTATTGTCGGCTTCGCTGCGCTCGATACCCGCTTTCACCAGCCGGAGCACAAAATGCGTGATCACAAAATCGGCGGCGAACACGCACAGCAGGATGCCGGCCATCGCCTCCCGCAGGTTCAGGGACAGCGGCGCCAGCAGGCTGCGGAAGATGGGATTGACAATATGAATGATGGCCACGCCGCCCAGGCCGAACAGCAGCAGGTTCCCGATCCATACCCGGCCATGGAGGTTCATGGGCTTCCGGCTGTAATCCCACCACCGGGCATGAAAGCGCTTTTCCATGAAATAGCTGGTGAAGTACTCAATGGCTCCGCAAAGCAGAAAGGAAAGGACGAAGGTGGTGCCGTAAGCCCATTCAAAGGGCGATAGGCCGCCGATCACCAGGGTGATGGCCGCTGCTCCCGAACCGTAGATGGGGCAGATGGGACCGGTAAAAAAGCCCCGATTGATAAAGCGGCGGTATTGGATGTATTTCAGCGTGACCTCGATGCACCATCCCAGGAACGAGTAAAAGAAGAACAACAGAATCAGATCAGTCAAATATTCCATAAATCCCATGCCAGCGCGGCCTCTGAAAGCGCACCGCGGGAAAGTACGCCGCAGAATTGTACTTCCCTCTTTGATCGGTTCGCTTTTTTTCATCCTGTTTTTGCCGCCGCAGCTGGGCGGCCGCACGCAGGAAATGATACCAGATATTCAGCGTGAAATCAAGCCGGGCCGGTAGTTCGTCAAAATGGTCAGGATGTCCGTTTTGTATACGTTTCCGTTCAGCACATCGCCGTTTGGTGAAAACGACAAAACATGGATATCCATTGGATCGTCGTCGTACGGCGATGAAAAATCCGCGCAATCATGGAAGTATTCCCCGAGGTACTTCAAGGCGTTCCCGCTTGGAAAAACAACGTTGCCCGCGCCGACCGGGATACGATCGTCGGAAAACGTCCGCAAAATCTCCCGGGTTTTGAGGTTATACGGATTATCGTCCTCCGGGCTGACGAGCCAGGCAGGGCTCAGCTTGATCGGGATTCCCGCTTTCACGGCGTATTCGGCAAAGGCTTTGACCGGTTCAAGCGGGATGGTCTCCTGATGAAAGGCGTCCGCCGATAACAGCAGATCGTTGACGCCGCAGCTTTTCAGGCGTTGAACCACGTCGGTGATTTTTGCGGGATCTTTTGAAAAATAGCCGTTGGTAATGACCTGCCGTTTTTCGATCCCCAGCTCCGCCGCCGTTCTTTGGATGGCGCAGACCGCGTCCGGATACAGCAGCGGTTCGCCGCCGAAGGTCATCAGGGATTGAATGTTATAATGCGCGCATACCGCGCGGATCGATTCCGCCGCGATATCGGCGTCGATGTGCTCAAATTGTCCGGTATGCTCGCCCTCGGAGCAGTGCTTGCATCTTCCCGTGCAGGCCATGGTCACGGCAAACTCAATGCGGTTCAGATGCTTTACGTATTCGTTCATGATGGTTCCCATCGCTTTTCTCCCGTTATGCTTCGGATGAGGCGGCGTCCGCTGCGGTGAGCTGCGCAAAGTCGTCTATATCATACCTTTTGCCGTTGGCGAACAATACGCCGTCCGTCAATTGGACGCGCAGGATAACGGTGTTTTCATCACTGAAATCATTATGCCCGTTATCTATCCGTGCTTTGAAGGCGATCCTGAGCTTTTCGGCGATCTCGCGGTTTTCCGCTTTGCTGAAAAACCCCAGGTTCGTTCCTTTCCCATGGGCTGTAAACCATTCTCTGGCAATGGCGACCGTCGGGTTTGTTTGGATTTGCTTCATTTTGCCCGAGAGGGCATAGGTAATGGTATAAAACGCGCCGTTTTCATAATAACCGTCCACGTTCCTGACGTGGGGGACGCCTTGGCTCACGGTGGCCAAAGCGATGATGGAATCTTTTCAATGGCCCTTACAGCGCAGCAAGCTCGGCGTCCGTATATCCTTTTGAGGCGAGAACGGTGCACCTGTCCGAGAACAGCTCCTCGCATATCCGCAGCTCCAGCGCCTGCCGATGCTTGAAATGCGCGATCAAACCGTCTTCGCCTTTCAGGCCCTTCGCTTTCGCGCAGGGAGAAGCGTGAAGGTATTCAAGCATCATCGGGAACCATAATTCGTTCCCCGAAGCGTCCGATCGTTCTTTGCGTATCGCGTTCAAATTGCCCGCGATATCCGCTGTTTTCAGATACAGGATATGATAGTCCTTTCCCGCCAGCGCGCTTTGGATGCGCTTGTAAAAGGCCAGGATCTGCGCGTCCGAGGCGCAGCGGAACAGGATCATATCTTCCATGATATTCTGAAAAAGCGAGCACTCAAAGATCATCCCGTCCTGCTTCCAGGCCGCGAAGCGTTTCAGGATAATGGATTGAAAATCCTCGTATGATACGCGGCCGTTATAGATCTCATACTGCTCAAGATCGCGGTAAAACGCCCGGTTTTCGGTTCTGACCTTCGTATAGCAGACGATTTTATGATCGCCTTCGGAGTGCGTTTTTTCCTCGATCGCGCCTCGCATATCGGGATATCGCGCCAGCATTGCCCGGTATGCCGCTTCTTCCATGCGGGCGCACCAGGCCAGTTCAATGGGGGAATACTCGCCTTCCCTGACGGCACGGTGGTCTGGCTTCATATCGGAGATCCTTTGCACAAGCGTGCTTTTGCCGCTTCCCTGCAAGCCTTCAATAAAGTAATTCATTCCTTATACTCCATCGGCGTATAGCGGATGCCATTGACGGTCTGCTCGCTGTCCGTCGGCGTAAAGCCCAGCGCCTTGTAAAATGGCAAACCATAGGGCGAGGAATTGAGCGTGATCTTTCCGGGATAGTTCTTCCGTATAAGCTGAAAAAGCTTTGTTCCGATGCCCTGGCGATGATATGCGCCGTCCACAAAGAAGAAACAGATATGCCGCGTTTCCTCCCGGATGCCGATCAGGCCCACCAGATGATCCCCGTCAAACGCGCCGTAATACCTGATCCCGGCCAGATAGGCTTCGTTTTGCAGCGTTTTTCTGAACTCCTCGGTGCCTTCGGGGGCGTAATCGGGCGATTCATACGCGGAAAACACCTCCCATGCCAGTTTCAGCGCCGTGCCGGTTTCTTCAGCTGCCAGAGGGCGCATCATATATTCCTTCGGGTTCATTTTCTGATCCTCCTTATTCGCGGAAAAGCTGCTTGATATCGGTGGAAAGATTAGAGAAAAGACAGATCGACAGCGCGGGATCAAAGCCTGCGCAGGCTGATCCGGGTCAGGCGTGCTTATCCCTTTCCGTAGACCCGCGCAAAATGCCGGCTGAACGCTTCGATCCGCGTCATTGCTTCGGGCGTCCTTTCCGGTTCCCGATCGCACTGGCGGATCAGCGCCGAGATCGGCGTAGTATAGGCAAAGGCCAGCATCCGGGGATCGTCCCGGCGAAGGATCCCTTTGTCCATCATGCCCGAGAACAGCGGTGTAAACATTTCGGTGAGGCCCGTCAAAAAATACTTTGAAGCGAGCGCTCGGGCGCGCTCATCGCGGAACTGTTCGATGGAAAGGAGCTTTCTGGATTTGATCACATTTTCATCGCGTACCGTGAAATCGGCCATCCGCAGCGTCAGATTGACCAACTCTTCCGGTGAATCCGGCACGGGTGGCAAATGCTCCGGCGAGCCGAAGCGCTCCTCATAATAGGCGATCAGCCGGTCGAGCAGCGCGTTCCAGATATCTTCCTTGCTTGTAAAATGGCGGTACATGGAGGATTTTACCAGCCCAAGCGACGCAGTGAGCTCCCGGATGTTTGTGCCCTCGTCCCCTTTCTTGGAAAACATATCCAGCGCCGCCGCCAGGATCCGTTCTCTTGTATCCTTTGCCATACGATCCTGCGCCTCACAAAAAGTGACCTTTCGTTCATACATTATAGAGAACGAAAGGTCACATATCAAGCCCATTTTGTTTTTTTCATTCAACCGTTGGTTTGCTCCGCCCGGCATGAAAATGACGCTGTCGGGCTTTTCAGCGTCAGACCGCCTTTGCCATCATATAGGAAATAATGGAGCGTCGCCGTCATCTGATCTATGTCTCGTCTTAGCGGCCGATGTGCAAAAATGATCCCCCAGGCCATTTCCGGCGTGGGGGATCGGCGTTATTCCGTTTGGATCGGCCATTTATCTTTCGGGCTTGCACTGACCGCAGGGCGAATAGCCGTTTGCTATCAATTCCTGGGGCGAGAGCGTTGAATGCTTGCGATTGCTGGAATGGATCGCCAGCGTTGTTATGCAGTTTGTTAAATGAAACTTTTTGGTTTTGGTATTGATCACATAGGTGCCCTCGATAAAAGCGGGATTCAACGCGTCATAATGACCGTTGGCGTATCCGGCGCGATAGATTTGGGCCTCGCGATCGGTCAGCCCGTCCGGCAGTATAGCCTCATCCGCCGATTGCAGAGAAAACCAATCAAGCTCACTGCGGGAATAAAGCGATGAATTTGCTTTCGCAAGCACGATGCAAAAAAGAGAAAGCGTCAGCAGGATCATGATCATAAACGCGCGTTTCATGGCAGCTTCTCCTTTTGTAAAGTTACTTTTCAGTAGCGATTTCATTCAGATAGCTTATGATTCTGTATATGCTCCATCGCATTCTGAATCAGTTCTTCGCTGATCCTTCTGTTGGCATCCTGCAATACGTCAAAAGCAGATTCAACATCCTCCGCAGATAGGATACCGTCATCAAAAGCGTTGACCAGCACGCCCACGGTTCCCATGATCCGCAGACCCATGGATTTCGCAACCTTCCGACCTGCCGCTTCATCCATCAGAAGAAAGTCGGCCTGATGATCATCCGCATAAATGATTGCTTCGCTTTCGCCCTGATCCAGCCCAGTGGCACGCCTCAGGAGGGCGACCGCTTTCTGCTCGCCCACCGATACCCGCCGGATAAACGTGCATTGTCTGACTTGCTTTGCTTCCGCCTGAAAGCTGTCATTGGTGGTTAATTCCTCAAAACAGACTCCGGGATCAGGATCTCCCCGAACATCCTTTGCAGCACATCCAGCCGCGAGGCTTTCATCAGGGAAATCAGCGGCGTTGTATCCGATACGACAATCATTGCGCCTTCTCCTTGAACGCCCGATATGCGCCGATTTCCTCATTCAAATCCGCCTTGCTCTGCCGCAAATAAGGGATGCCCATGGAGTTGTAGAATTCGATCAGATCCAGCTTGTGAACGCCCAGGATCTCCGCGGCACGGCCATGGGAAATCGTCATGTTCTGGATCAGAGGATACAGCATCATGGCGTTTCTTTCAAAATCCGCTTTCTGATCGCCGTCGACAATATATGGGGCCATATCCTGCGGAATGGTAATGGGGACGGAAATCATCGTCATGGCGGACACCTCCTCTTGACTATCTTAACAGATGATTAGTTTTTCCAAGCATCTATTTTACTATAGCATAATAGCATCACAATATCAATTAAACTATTTCCTCATTATAAAATTACCCCAAATGGGATGATCTTAGCAATTTTCCTTTTGCATATAGTGGGACAGCGCCTCATAACGCGCTTCCACTGCCAGGGAAGTGCCGGCCATTAGCGCTTTTACCTCGCTCTCCGGCATGGGCAAGCTTTGCCCGTTCTCCTTCCGCCTGTTCTGAACAAGTTCATTCTGCGTGCCCAAAGCGGCGATCAACCTTTTTTGCGTCCTCGTTTCCAGCGCCTGCCAGCATATAAAGCGTGTTTTTTGCGGTCAGATAAGTCGGATTTACCATGGATCTGTAATCCATTGCTTCAGTCTCCTTTCGGTCAGATGCACATATTACTGATATTTGGGAAACTGCCCCAGCAATTGCGGCACATACCGTTCAATCACGGCGCACAGCAAGATACTGCCGGCCAGCGCTATGCAGCTTCCCAGGAAAGCCGTAAGCAATTCAGGCCCGGCGATCCAACCGCGGAGCCAGGGCAGGATCAGCATTTGCAGCATATTTTTATGCAGCAGGAAAATACCAAGCGTATGCTGGCCGATGTAGCTGACAGCGGCTGTGCTGAAAGGACGCGCCCCTTCCCGGGCCAAACGCTGAAGCAGCATCGAAAGCGCGAGCACCGCCATCGTTCCGGCGGCGCTGTTCAGTAAAAACCAGAAAAGATTGCCATACTCGCTGCCGCACATGAGGCTGAGCTCCAGCGCGTCGCCGCGCAGCACTGTTCCGACCAGCAGTAATGCCAGGCTGCCTGCAAAGACAGCGCCGAGCACCCATGCCTTTTGCTGCGCCAGGATCAAAAGGGGCTTGCGCAGCGCAACGCCCAGCAGGATGAACCCCGCCGCCACAAAAGCGACGTCGGCGCACCAGGGATAGCCGTTCTGGATCGTCGGAAGCAGAAAGCCGACGGCAAACAGGGGCACGGCGCAAATGCCGCAGGCACGGGCCATATTCTGAACGCCCGTCTGATCCAGCAGGGAAAACACGATCTGCGTCAGCAGCCTGGCCACAAAAAACGCCGTCAGATACCACAGGGAAGTGAGCGTTTGCGCGTCTCCCAGGGCCTGCCAGGAGCCGTACAGAAAACGGGGAACATTCTCAAAGGTGAAGGGAGCATAGACGAACGCCCAAATCAGATAGGGCGCCACCAGCGCCAGAATGTTCTTCCGCAGGAAGGCCTTCCAGCCTGGCCAGCCATGCACCGCCGCGGGGCGGATGGACATGCCCGCCAGAACAAAGAACAGCGGCATGTGAAACGCATACAGCAAGCGACGGTACATGGGCGTATCGCGGTTGCCCGTGGTGTGCCCTAAAATGACGAGAAAGATGGTGATTGCTTTGGCAATATCAATCAATTCAATCCTGACTTTTTTCTTTTGCGGCATGACCTCAAGCCTCCTGTTTTGACAGCCCGATTTTCACAGGCAATTTCTTGAATAGCCGTTATTTCTTCTTGTTCTCTTTTCTCCACATCGACCACGCGGCCAGCGCGCCGCAGAACACGGCCATGGCCCAATTGGTCGGGTCTTTGACCAGCTGCGTGGTGGTTTCGCCCGCGTGAAGGAGCGGACGCACAAAAATGAGGATCAGAAAAATCACGATGGCGCCTCCCACGCCGATAAGAATAAATCTTAACAAATTCTCCTTTTTCATATACATGCTCCTTTCAATACATTGCGCTTGCGCGTATGTTCGTATTCTCCTTATATGGTCTTTCGGATCGTCAGGATATTCATACCGTTTTCGTGGGCGTACTCCATCCCGTCCATGGTCTTCTTGACCATGAAGATGCCCAGGCCGCCCACCTCGCGCTCGTCGGGGGAAATGGTTACGTCCGGGTCAGCCTTCTGCAGCGGATCGAAGGGAATGCCGCTGTCGATCAAGGTGATGGATACCCTGCGGGCGGCGGCGTCATAATCGAATCGCACAGTCGCAACGCCATCACTGTCCGGATAGGCGTAATGGGCGATGTTACCGAACAGCTCGTCCATGGCGATATCGATCTGCATCTGTGTCTTCATGGGGCAGCTTAACGCTTCTAACTGCTCGTCGATAAAAGCCGTCGCCACAGGGATATTTTCCAGTGTTGCCGCCAGAGTCAGCTCCTTCATGGCTTTTCCCCTCCTTTGTATTCCAGGCACAGCATGGTCAGATCGTCAAACTGCTCGGCATCCTTCACAAAAGCGTCCACATGAGCGCGCACGTTTTTCAGTACCTCCTGGGGCGCGGCGTCCGGCTTCGCGTTCAGAGCAGCCACCATGTGCTCTGTGCCGAACAATTCCTTGTCTGCATTGGTGGCTTCCGGTACGCCGTCCGTGTATACAAACAGCTTCGCGCCGGGCTCCAGCTGGATTTCATACTCCCGGTACTTCACGCCCTCCATGCCGCCGATGACGAAGCCATGGCGATCCTTGTACAATTCATAGTTTCCGTCGGGGCGCTTGAATACAGGATACTCATGACCGGCATTGGCGCAGGTCAGCTTGCCAGTGGTAAGCTCCAGGATGCCCAGCCATACGGTGACGAACATCTGCGCCTCGTTGTTGGAGCAGACCGCTTCGTTGGTCTTTTGCAGGATCTCCGCCGGGGAATGCCCCATCATGGCTACGCTCTGCAATATGATCTTACTGGCCATCATGAATAGCGCCGCAGGCACGCCCTTGCCGGACACGTCCGCGATCACCATGCACAGATGGTCGTCGTCGATCAGAAAATAATCGTAGAAATCGCCGCCCACTTCCTTGGCCGGATCCATGCTACCGATGATGTCAAATCCGTGCGGTCCGGGAAGGCGGGCACGATATGGGGCAGCATGGCCGCCTGAATCTGGGTGGCAAGCGACAGCTCCGCACCGATGCGCTCCTTCTCCGCGGTCACCTGCACCACCTTGTCCATGTATTCCACGGTTTTGTGGGAGATATTCGCGAAGGACTGGGCCAATTCCTCCACCTCGTCGCCCGTTCAGTAAGCGTCCTCCATCCTGAATTCCAGGTTGCCTTCGCTGAGCTCGGAAATCCGCCTGGTGATGGTGTTCAGGGGCTTTACGATCCGCTTGCCCAGCACCAGCGCGCCGGTCAGCGTCAGCAGCATGACGATGATAAACAGCACAATGGCCGTGGTGCGGGAATTTGCCGTCCTTTTCTGATAGGTCGCGGCGGCTTCCGCCTGAATCTGATCCTGACTGTTTTGCAGCAGGGCGATGGGCTGGGCGGCGATCTCCTCACTGAATGCGGAAATCAATACCCAGCCCGTCGTTTCGATGGGCGAAGCCACAAGATAATAATTGCCATCCGCCAGCGCGCCCAGCGTAACGGGAACCTTGTTCCCTTGCAGCGCGCTGTCCACCGCCTGCGCCAGCACGGAGTGCCCTGATTCGCGCAGGTCGGCTTCCCTGTCGTCCTCCGCCATGGGGAAGGCCTCCGCCTGGGGGGCCAGCACCGGGCAGCCGCGCTCGTTCACCAGCAGAAAGTATTCGCCGGCAGTGGAAAGGCTCTGCATCACCTGTTCCATTTCCGTCAGGTATAGATCGGTGCCCACCACTGCCTGCAGCACGCCGTCCGGCCCATAGACCGGCATGGCGCACTCCAGGCAGTACGCGCCGGTATTGGCGTCCCATTCGCCGTCGGTGAACACCAGCGTCCCTTTTTCCGCCGCCTTTTGGTACCAGCCCCGCTGGCGAGGATCATAGGATCGGAGCTGACCGTCCACAAACCAACTGGAGGAGGTATCGCTCACCGACAGATGGACGCCCTCGGGCAGCCCGATATAGAGGGTGGAGGCGTCAAAGGCCGGGCAAAGGGAGATCATGGTATCGGACAAATTGGAAAGCAGCCCGAGCTTGGCCGCAAGGACAGGATCGTCCGGATCGACGCCCTCGGCGTAGATCACCTTGGCCGTCCATTTTCCATCGTCCGCCGGGTCCGGCCCAGCATAGGGCCGGGCAGTATACGTTTCCGGCTGGGCCAGCAGCTTCTCGGCGCGGTCCGCCAGGAAGGTCACCCGCTGGGCGGCGCGGTCAAACAGGGCGTCGGCGATTTCCGCGTCCGTGCGGTTGGATCGCTCCAGGCTCTGCTCCACCACCGCATCCATCACCTGCCCGGTGATTTCTCCAATGGCTGCCTGCTGCGCCTGGCTGGATTCCGTAGCCAGCTGGGTGAGCATGTTATTCTGATAAATGGACACGGCCATGAACGCGGCGGTAAGCAAAAGCACGGTGTACAAAATCAGGTTGAACACCTTGCTCTGAATGCCGCCGATCACCAGGTTTTTGAACCGTTTCATTTTCTTCCTCCCGAGCTGCTGCCATGGTGTTATGCCGCTTCATCCGCTGCGGCGGTATACTTCTCCAGCAATGCTTCATACGCGCCGATCGCGCCGTCCAGCAGCGCCAGTAAATCCACCTCCGCCATCATGTCTTCCGCATCCATTCCCTCAAAGCGCAGGGGATAAACGACAGGCGGGTTTTCAAGGGTCGGCTGCTCCATGCTGCGAAGCTGCTTTGTGCTCTGATAGACCAGGTTGATCTTATAGAACGCCTCATTACTTTCCGTTATCCAGCGTTCAAACACCAGCTTCACGCCGATGGGCGTGTGCTGCTCCACCGTGTCCGGCAGCAGATAATCGCCGTAATTCAGCGCGGCCAGCACGCTGGCAATGTTGGCGTCATGCCCGCAGAGGAAGGAGAATTTGCGGCCCTCCTGGGTCAGCTCTGAGCGGATTTCTTCCAGCAGCGGATGGGCCACGTTGACGGAAACCATGGGAGAACAAAATAGCATATCGGTATAGGTATCTACGATGGAATGGATCTTTTGCCATTCCTCCATGGAAAGCTTATGCCCGAAGGCGGCCTTCTGTTCGTCCGCTTCCTCATAGTATTGCAGGATCATGGCATCCGCCACGCTGGTGGCGTTTTTGATGGGCCCAGTCATACTGGGTTCTTTGCCCTCCGTCAGTGTAAGGACGGTTTCGCCCGTCAGCAGATCGCCATACTTTCCGGCCTGATAGCTTTCGCTTTGTTCAATATCCGCCGTGTTCATCAGCAGGGAAATTGCGCCGTTCAGATCAGCGAGAATGCCATCAAAGCCCTTTTCTCCCGCGATTTCCGCCAGCGCGTCCCGGGCATATTCCTCCGTTACGAAGTTCAGGGAAGGTTCAAAAGTGGGATCCATGGTATCATAAATCCCATGATACTCGATGGGCAGCTCCGCCACGGGCAGAAGCCCAGCGGAAAAATACCGCGCCGTGGCCAGGGTACGCTGCTTGGCGTTGGCGTAGAAGCGCACCGCTCCCTCCTCCGGCCGATAGTTCTCCGGGAACAGCCCTTCCTTCTCCAGCCACAGCCGGAAATACTGTCCCATCATGGTTTCCAGCACCCCGCCGCGCAGCGAAAGCTCACTGGGGTTGGAGGTCCAATTGAACCATGCATGGGGCGTGATATCGCCCAGCAGCGAACCGCTGCCGGACAGGGGCGAACGGATATTGTGGCGGCTCAGCACCACCACCCGATCCAGGGTATAATTGTCCTTCGCGCCGCTTTCCGCCGTGCCGCCCGTAATCAGAACGGCGCAGCATACCGTAAGAACTAACAACAAGGAAATGGCTCTTTTCAGCATTGTATAATCCCCTTTCGTACATTAGAACGACTGCCGTGATGCCCGCTGAATCTGTAATTTCAATTGATTGGGCCGTTCAGCATTTTCATTCCAGCTATACTTCATTTCTTCCGTTATACCCTTCAATACCGCCAGCGCAAGATCGTCGCCCGCACTGATCACGTCCAGACGTTCCCCGCCATAGCTGACCGTCCATTCCGCGGTTTCGGCGGCCTCGGAGTATTCGCACACTGCCTGGATGCGCGGACATTCCGGCAGGGATACCAGCATCTGCGCCGTTTCCTCAAAGGCCAGCTGGATGTGGCTGGCGGTCTTGGGCGCGATCTGGTTCTTGTTGCAATAGGCTTCGATCTGACCGGCCATGCCCAGGAAGTCATAATCACGGCTTTCGATGTTCAATTCCAGCACCTTGAGCTTCTTGATGAAACGGCGCGTATTCTCTCTTTGCGGATGCTCAAAGATCTGCTCCGGCGTGCCGTCCTCGTAGATGCCGCCCTCGTCCATGTAGAAGATGCGGTTGCTGATGGCCCGGGCGAAGTTCATTTCATGGGTCACGATCATCATGGTTTTGCCGGTTTTGCTTAAATCACGGATGACTGCCTGCACCTCGCCCACCATGGTG
>JAFUDW010000147.1 GCA_017464225.1 Clostridia bacterium
GCTGCTTCTGCCCGCCGCTGAGCTGGCTGGGAGAGGATTCGGCCTTGTCGGCCAGTCCCACGCGGCTCAGCAGCCCCATCGCCTTTTGCTCGGCCTGGTCCTTGGGCATTTTTTTGATCTTGACGGGCGCGGCGGTCAGATTGCGCATCACGTTCATATTCTCAAACAGGTTGAACTGCTGGAATACCATGCCCATCTTCTGCCGGTGCAGATTGATATCGGTTTTCTTGTCGCAGATATCCACGCCGTCAAACAGGATCTGCCCGCTGGTGGGCACCTCCAGCAGGTTCAGGCAGCGCAGGAAGGTGCTTTTGCCGCCGCCGGAGGGGCCGATGATGCTTACCACCTCGCCTGCGTGGAAGGAGGTGCTGATATCGTTGAGCACGGTCAGCTTTCCAAATCGCTTGGTCAGGTGCTTCACCTGGATCATATCATTTGCGGCCACGGCGCAGCCTCCTCTCCATCAGCGAAATCAGCCTGCTGCTCACAAACGTGAGCACAAAATAGATCATGGCGGCGATAAACAGGCATTCCAGCGTTTTATAGTTTTTGGCCTTCACGCCGTTGGTGCGGTACATCAGGTCGGCAATACCGATCACCGATACGATGGAGCTCTCCTTGATCACCGTTACAAACTCGTTGCCCAGGGCGGGCAGGATATTGCGGATGGCCTGGGGCAGGATCACCAGCAGCATGCTCTGGCTTTTTTTGAAGCCCAGCGAGCGCGCGGCTTCCATCTGTCCGGCGTCCACCGCCTGGATGCCGCTGCGGATCACCTCGGCCACATAGGCGCAGCTGTTCAGGCTCATGGCCACGATGCCCGCGGCGAAGCGCTGGAAGTTTTCAATGAAGGGCACGTTGGGAAAGGTGACGCCGATCATGGGCAGGCCGTAAAAGATGAACATCAGCTGCACCATCAGCGGCGTGCCGCGGAAAAACTCGATATACGCCGTGGCCAGCCATTTGAGGGGCTTGAAATTGCTCAGCTTGGCCATGGCCATTAGTATGCCCAGCAGCGTGCCGAAAAGCACGGTGAAAAAGGCGATGATCAGCGTATTCTGCACGCCCTCCAGGAAAAAGCTGTAGTATTTCTCCAGCGTCGTCCACACGTTGACGAAAAAGGTCATGAAATTCCTCCCGCGCGTTTTGCCTGCGCTTATGAACAGGGAAAGCCGTGAAACCGGGATCCGGCTTCACGGCATAAGTCCTTCGCCTGAATGGGTTTACTCGGCGGCTTCGCCGGTGGCAGCCACGGCGGCGTCGTAGGCGGCCTGATAGCTGCCGTCCTCGATGACCTTGCTGATGACCTCGTTGACCGCGGCAACCAGATCCTCGTTGCCCTTGGCGATGACGGCAGCCTTGCCGAAGCTGGCTTCCTCGGCGGTGAATTCAAAGCTGCTCACCTCCAGCGCGCCGTCGCTGCTGGCCACCATGGACAGGCCCACGGCGCTGTCAACCACGAAGCCCACGATGTTGCCGTTGATGGTTTCAAGCGCCAGCTCGGGATAGGTCTTGAGCTCAAACAGGGTGCTTTCGGGCAGCGCGCTTTCCACCAGCTGGCTCTGCACGGTGCCCTGCTGGGCGCCTACCATCAGGCCGGCCATGGCTTCCTTGGTGGAGTACAGCTCGGCGTTACCGGCCTTGACGATCAGCAGCTGAGCGCTGGTTTCATAGAGGTCGGAGAAATCGATGACCTCGGCGCGTTCAGCCGTCTTGGTGAAAGCGGCGATGCCGATGTCCACCAGTCCGCTCTGCACGGCGGGGATGATGCCGTCAAAATCCATATCCTGGATCTCCAGCTCCACGCCCAGGGCGTCAGCGATCTGCTGAGCCAGGAAGATATCGCAGCCCGCGAAATTGGCGTTGTCATCCAGATATTCGTAGGGGGGATAGGTGGCCTCGGTGCCCATCACGATCTTGCCGTTCTTTTTGATCTGATCCAGCACGCCGTCGGCGGAAGCGGAAACGGCGCCCCGCGTCATGACCAGGACGACCAGCATAACAATCATTTTCTTCATAGCGTTCATTTTACCCTCCAGATAAAGGAAATTTAATGTACGCGCATTATTATACACGCACTTTGCCAAATGTCAAGTGAATTTGGAAAAATATTTATGTTTATTTATTGTTTATGCATCTTATTTGTATATATGCAGCTTTTCCAGCCTATCCATGGCCTCCCGGAGCTTATCCATGGGCACGGTGGCGGCGATGCGGAAATGCCCGCGCCCGGCTTGGCCAAAGGCGCTGCCGGGGGAGACCAGCAGGTGCGCCTCCCTGAGGAGCGTTTCGCAGAATTCCCCATCGGTCAGCCCGGTCTTTTCTATGCCGGGGAACAGGTAAAATGTGCCGCGGGGGCGGTACAGCGTGATCCAGGGGATCGCCGCCAGCCGGTCCGCTGTGTAATATACGCGCTCCCGGTATTGGGCAATGTATTCCCGGGCGATCTCCTCCCGGAGCGATAAGGCGCGCAGGGCGGCGCGCTGGGAAACGGCGGGGGTGGTATAGGTCATGCCGTTGTTCACGTGCTGAAATACCCGGATCAGGTCGGGATGGGCGATGATGCAGCCCACGCGCCAGCCCGTCATCATGAAGTTTTTGCTGAAGCTGTTCAGCGTGATCACCCGGTCGTGCATGCCGGGCAGCGTGCGCAGGGGGATGAAAGCGCCGTCGTACAGATAGCGGGTATAGATTTCATCGGCGGCGATCAGCAGATCGTGCTCCCGGGCCACGCGGGAGAGCATTTCCAGCGTGCCGACGCTGTAGGCCGCGCCGGTGGGATTGCAGGGCGTGTTCAGGATCATGGCCCGGGTGCGGGACGACAGCGCGGCCCGCAGCGCATCCTCCCGGGGCTCGTAACCGTCCTCCGCCCAGGTGGGTACCTCTACGCATTTTCCGCCCGCCAGCTCGATCTGCTGCCTGTATACGGCAAAATACGGGGCGAAGACGATCACCTCGTCCCCCGGGTTCAGCAGTCCCAGCATGACCTGGCTCATGCCCATGCAGCTGGAGGTGGTGATCAGCACCTCCTCAGCGGAAACCGATTGACCAAAGTCCTCACGCCAGGCGGCGCAGATGGCGCTGATCAGCTCGGGATCGCCTTTGGGATCGCCGTAATGGGTGAAGCCGGCTTTGGCGTCGGCAAAGGCGGCTTCGATGATGCGGCTGTCCGTGGTAAAATCGGTATCGCCGATGCTCAGATCAATGATATCGTCATAGCGGCGCAGCGCTTCGGTATCCAGCGACAGGCCGCTCTGCGCGTTCTGAAACCGCTTGGCAATGTATTTTTGCATGCTTATGCCTCCTGGGGGCAGGGAATCACCGTGCCGCCATTTTCGATCACGTACAGCGATTTGCCGGAAAGATCGGCGGCGGCCAGCAGCGCTTCCATATTATTATAAGCCTCAATGCCCATGGGCGCCACCTCTTTGGGCGGGATGGAGGTCAGCATCAGGATGCGGTAGCGCTGGGCCTGCTCGCAGTTCAGAAAAAAGATATAGCCGGGAATGGTAAAATGATTGCGCAGGCGATCCTCCATGGTGCCGTCCCGCAGGTTTTGTATCCAGTCAAAATACTCGGCAGGGCCGCCGCCGTCCCGGGCTTCAATGATCAGTATCAGCGTGCCGCCCGTTTTGAGGGCGGGCTCCACGTTATCGATGGTTTTGGTGCCCTGGTACAGCGACATATCCTTGGGATAGCCGCCGCAGCTGGCGATGATGGCGTCGGCTTTCCGGGGCACGGGCACCCGGTAGATGCCGTCCACCGCCTCGCAGGCCCGCTGCCAGCTGGCCAGGTAATGCCCGGCGTAGATGGCCGCCAGCTCCATTTCGGCGTTCAGTACCAGATTGATCATGAAAAGGTGGGGCATCAGCGCCGCGGCCTCGCACATATCCTGATGCAGCGGATTATCCTCCAGCTTGCCGTTGCCGATGCGCGGATTGCTGCGGAAAGCGCGGGGATCCAGGGCAAAGGCGTGGTTGTGCTTGATAGTGTCCATGCCGCTGATACCAGGCAGGATGCTTTTTCGCCCGCCGCCGAACCCCGCCATCACATGGTGGGTGCAGGCGCCCAGGCAGATCACCCGGTCAGCCCTGGCCACAATGGGATTGATCATTACCGGGGTGCCGTGGGGCGTGACGCCCATATATACCAGGTCGCCGGCCAGGCAATCGTGATTGATTACCCGGTAACGGTCATACACCGCGTCGGTCACCAGTGTGCGCAGCTCGCTTTCGTCGCCGCCCGTGTGGGTGCCGTTGGCCACCAGGATGGTAACGTTTTCCGGCCCCGCGTCGCAATTTTGCTCCAGATATTGCAGCAGCGGCGGGATCACTCGATCCTGCCGCATCCAGAAGCGGCTCATATCGCTGATCACCAGACAAACGCTGTGCCCGGGCCGCACAAAATCGCGCAGCGCCGGGCTTTCGATGGGCTGCTCCACCGCTTTTGCCAGCGTCCCGGCGACGTCCTTCGCCGCGGGCACGCTGTTGCCATGCAGCACGCCGAGGATATTTTTCTCGTCCAGGGCAGCCGTTACAGCGCCGTCTCCGTACCGGAAAGTAAACTCCTTCATAAAGGCTCCTTGCATTAGCGGATTCAAACGGCATTGTATCATAAACAGCGGATGGCTGTCCAGTGACGGAGGGTATTTTTATCGGATATCGCCAGCGCTTTTCGGGCTGCGCTCCTTTTTATGCTGGAGCCAGACCGGCCATAGAAGGGTGAGCAGGGCGTACAGCGCGGCCGCGAGCAGCAGCACGCCGCCAAAGTCCCTGAGCAGCGAGAAGGTGGCCGTGCGCCTTCCCAGGATCAGCGCATGGGCGGCAAGATAGGATACCGGCGCGAAGAAAACCTGGCGAAGGATGGCGCTCCAGGGCTTTTTCCGGAAGATGAACCAGAGCAGCCCGGCGACCAGGCAGAGGGCGACGGCCAGTATGGCGTAAAAGGCCAGGGCCAGCCGGGGCAGCACCTCTACGCCGCCGTTGAGCGGTTCGCCCCACAGGAGGGCCTGCGGGCTTTCAAAGCCGTAGATCAGGCGGTCGGGCACCGGATAGAACACCATTTCGCCCTCCGAAAGAGGCGCGGGCTGCTCAAAGGAGGAGCGTCTGCCAAAGCCTTGCAGGAGCACCGTTACGGTGCC
>JAFUDW010000148.1 GCA_017464225.1 Clostridia bacterium
CACGCGCAGCGGGCCGAGGATTGCGCAGCAATCCCGAAAAAGCTGGATGACGGCTGATTGAGCTTGCTCATATCAGACGGCAGCCCGCTTTTTCATTGCCTCAGACGGCCTCTTTGCAACAGCCCATAAGCTATACTGGCGGAAATTGCTTGAAAGTGTCGTCTACTTTGTTCGCCCGATGAGGTCCAGGAGGCGAAGTCTCCTGGCGCGGGATCATAAGGGCCGCGGAGGCCCTTATCGTACCCCATCAAAGCTCTGTTTAAACAGTTCTCATGATCGGACGTCGGCATCCGCTCCGGCAGTGAAAGGTTACAGCCTTTTCTCCAAGTCAGCTGCGATCTCCGCTTCCAGCTTTTCCGCCGCGGTGCGGTCAGCGGCCGTCACGCTGATGTATGCCTTGAGCTTCGGCTCCGTTCCGGAGGGGCGAATGACCACGGAACCGCTTTCCTGCCCGCCTGCAAAATAGTATTTGAGCACATCCGATTTAGGCAGGCCGTTCAGACCGGCCAAGTAATCCTCCGTCTTTACCACGGCCTGCCCGCCCAAAGACGCCGTACCGGCGCGGAAATCCCGCATGATGGCCTGCATTTTAGCCATCCCGCTGCTGCCGGGGAACGCATAGGAGTGGAGCGTGTTCAGACAATATCCGTACGTATCGTAAAGCGCGTTCAGCCTGTCCAGCAGAGAAATCCCCCGGGTTTTGTAGAAGGCGAACATCTCGCAGATCATGAAGGCTGCGTTCACGGCATCCTTGTCCCGCACATAAGCGCCGGTCAGATAGCCGTAGGATTCTTCAAAGCCGCAGATAAAGTCCCCGGCGCGTCCTTCCCGTTCCAGCTGGCCAATCACTTCGCCGATAAACTTAAAGCCGGTCAGCACATTCAAGGTCTGCACGCCGTAACGCGCCGCGATTTTCTCCGCCAGATCCATCGTTACGATGGTCTTTACGAATACCGGATGCTCGGGCATGCACCCGTGCTTTTCCCGCTGGCCGCAAATATAATCCAGCAGCAGTAATCCGACTTCATTGCCGGACAGCAGCTGATAATCGCCTGCCGCGATGCGCACGGCAATGCCGCAGCGGTCGCAGTCCGGGTCCGTGGCCAGCATCAGATCGGCTCCCGTTTGCTGACAATAGCGAAGTCCCAGCTCCATCGCTTCGCGGATCTCAGGATTGGGATAGGGGCAGGTGGGAAAATTCCCATCCGGGTTTTTCTGCTCTTCCACCACGGTCATGCGGGTGAAACCGCTTTCCTCCAGCACGCGGGATACAGGGACCAGGCCGGTACCGTTCAGCGGGCTGTACACGATGGCGACGTCCCGGTCGATCTCGTCGCCAAACAGGACGCTCTGTTTTTTGACTTCTTCAATGAAAGCCGTCAGGACGGAGGACGGGATATATTTGATCCTTCCGCCGCTTACGCCCGCCTCAAAGGCGATCTGCTTCACATCCGCAAAGATGTCCAGCGCGTTGATGCGGCAGAGTATCGCCTCCGCCGCCTCCGTGGTGATCTGGCAGCCATCCGGGCCGTATACCTTGTAGCCATTATATTGACTGGGATTGTGGGAGGCCGTGATCATCACGCCGGCAGAGGCCTTCAGCGCGCGCACGGCGAAGGAAACGGTCGGTACCGGAAGAAGGGCGGGCCAGATGTGCACCGTGATCCCGTTCGCTGCAAAGACACCCGCGGCTGTCCTGGCGAAAACATCGGATTTGATGCGGCTGTCATAGCCGATCACCACGCTTGCTCCCGCGCCAAGATAGTTTGCCAGGCCCTGGCTGGCCTTGGCGACCACATATACGTTCATGCGGTTTGTGCCCGCGCCGATGATGCCGCGCAGTCCGCCCGTCCCAAAGGCCAGATCGCGGTAGAAGGCATCCTCGATCGCGCTGCCGTCCATGCTTTTCAGCTCGGCTGCCAGATCGGCCTCCTCGGCGTACCGCAGCCAGCGTTCATATTCCGCTCGATAATCCATATCGTTTTTCCCGCCTTTTTTTTGATTCAGTATCCTCGCTGCTTCCATAGCCTTGAAAACTGTACGGCAAGAACGCGCTCAGCGCGTGCCGCCGTACGTTCCGCTCAGATCGACCACCTGGGCCTGGGAAGGGTCGCCTTCCTCATAGCGGGAGATGGCGATGCGTTTTTTAAGCTCTTCATAATACAGGTCTTCGTCGATGGGCAGCGTCACCTCATGGCCCAGGAAAGCGGACAGGTGCATGGCGTTGGACAGCATCAGCCCCTTTATGCCTTCCCTGCCGTCGGCCACCAGCTTTTCACCCCGGAGGATCGCGCCGCCCCAGGCGTTCACCACGCCGGTGTGCTGGGGATTCTGGCCGTCTGTTTCCACAATGGATTTGTTTGCGGGCATGCTGGCGAAAGGCTCTTTATTGGCGGCGCTCCATTCCGGTTCGGAAACGCTGAACTCCTCCAAATACAGTTGATCGTGCTCCACCAGCAGCTTGGCCCTGTCCATCTGGATCTCAAAGCGGTTGGAGCCATGGGCGTCGCCGGTGGTGGTCACGAACACGCCCGTCGCGCCGTTTTCATACTCCACATAGGTGGTCACGTCGTCCTCCACCTCAATATCATGCCACAGACCAAATTTCATGTGGGTATCCACCTTCACGGGCAGTCCGCAGATCCATTGCCACAGGTCCAGCTGATGGGGGCACTGGTTCAGCAGCACGCCGCCGCCCTCTCCCGCCCAGGTGGCCCGCCAATTGCCGGAATCATAATAGCATTGCGGGCGGTACCAGTCTGTGATGATCCAGTTGGTGCGGCGGATGCGTCCGTAAGCGCCGGACTGCACCAGCTCCCGCATTTTCCGGTAAACGCAGTTGGTGCGCTGATTGAACATCAGGCCGAACACCACCTCCGGGTGCCGATCGGCCATTTCGTTCATTTCCCGCACCTGCTTTGTATATACGCCCGCGGGCTTTTCCACCATGACATGGATGGAGCGCTTCATGCATTCCATGGCCAGCCCGGGATGCGCGTAATGCGGCGTGGATACGATGCAGGCGTCGATCATCCCGCTGTCCAGCATAGCTTCGGCGGTGTCAAAAAAGGCTACGTTTTCTCCCAGGCGCCGGGCCGCCCATGCTTTGCGGGCGGGATTGATATCCGCCACGGCGGTCAGAACAAAATCCGGGCATTCGCCGTCCGCCACTCTGCACGCGTGTCCGCTGCCCATGTTGCCGATCCCAATAATCCCCAGACGGATCTTTTTTTCCATGGCTCCTTCTCCTTTCACAGTAACCGTTTCAGCGCGCCGCAGGCCGCGTCAAAGGCCGCGTCGCCGTTGGGGTAACAATAAGCGTCCAGCTTGGTTTTCTGATCGCTCTGCTCCAGATCCTTGAGTCCTTCAAATACGCTGAGATGCGGCTCCACCGTGACCGCGTCCCCGCCCATTGCCCGGTAATCCCGGAGGATCTCCTGAATGTGCCCGATCCCGCGCCCGGAGGGCACCACACGGCCGTCCGCGAGCGCGTCTTTGATGTGCAGATATTTGATCCGGCGTTTCAGCAGCGACCAGGCCTGCAGCGTATCCTGGCCGCACTGGATAAAGTTGGCAGGGTCGAATATGCCGTTCAGATCGGGAAAGGCGTTCAGCAGATCCAGGCAGCGGTCCGCCGTATCCCCATAGATCCCCTTTTCGTTTTCATGGCACAGGGCGACCCCACAGCCCTTTCCCGTATCGAGCATCCGCCCCATCCAATCGATCACCTTGCCGCGGAATTCCTCTTTTCTTCCTTCGGGCGTGTAAAATGAAAACAGCCGTACGTTTTCGGCTCCCAGCACATGGGCCAGTTCCAGCACATGGCGCAGCTTGTCCAGGTGCTCCGCAAAAGCGTCGGTTTCAATGGGAACCTTGCCAATGGGGGAACCCATCGACCAGACGGTCAGCCCGGCGTCGTCCAATTTCCTGCGCACCTCGCGGGCTTTATCCAGCGAGATCTCGGCAATGTTCTGTCCGTCTACGCCACGGATCTCCAGGCCGCTTAGGCCGTTCCGGCGCATGGCGGCGATTTGCCCGTCGATCTGTCCGGAAGCTTCGTCGGCAAAGGCATAGATCCTGATTGCGTTCATTTTTATACCCCCTTGCGCGTTTTTTTGAATGATCGGCCCGCTCGCCGTTCTTTTCCGCGGCGATGCGAAGGGCCGCTGAATTACGGCGCCCCTTTTGATTTCCGGCTCAGGGGCGCGTCCAAGCTTTTCCTGCCGGCATTTTCATTGCAAGCATTATATCATGGAAATTTTTCACAGTAAACATGGAAAGTTGCTTGTTATATTGTAAATGTTGTTCTATAATGATGCTGCATGGCCCGGGATCGCGACGCCGATCCCGGCAACGTTCCTGCCGGACGCGTAGAAAAACCGGCATGCCGTAAATGATCATACGATAAGTCAGGCATTTATGGGAAGGCCCTCGTGAACGCGCGGCGGCTGGCCGCTCTCCCGGAAACGCCTTGACTTTATGGAGGAAAAACAATGGATATACTTGCAATCCCGCATGCCCGCTACGGCCGTTTTGATCCGCGGGAAGAGGCGTGCTGTCTTTGGTGGTCGGGCTCGGGGATCGGCTTGGAGCTGGCCTGCGGATACCTGACGGTGGAGGCGGAGAGCTTTGCCGAGGAGCACGCGCCCTGGCTGGCCGTGCTGGCGGACGGCGCGCCCATTGCGCGCTTTCCCCTGATGAAGGGCCGCCATACCTATTCCGTGCTGGCGGGCATGGATCCCGCTGTTCGCCATGAAATCGCTATCCTGCGGGATACGCAGCCCACGCCCGACGAGCGCAGCCCCATCCTTCTGCACGGGATCGAAACGGACGGTACGCCCGTGACGCCCGCGGCCAAAGACCGGCTGGTGGAGTTTATCGGCGACAGCCTGACGGTGGGCGAGGGCTGCACCGGTCCCCGAGGCGCCGAGGAATGGCGCATGGCCTGGATGTGCAATACGGCGGCGTTCCCATCGCTGACCGCCGAAAGGCTGCGCGCCGAAAAGCGGGTGATCGGCGTCAGCGGCTGGGGCGTATGGAAAAGCTGGGACGGTCAGGAAACCAACCGGCTGGGCCTGGTGTACGAAAAGCTTTGCCCGCTGATCGCGGCCGGCGATACGCCCTATGATTTTCAGGAGCGGCGCGCGGACGCGGTGATCGTCAACCTGGGCACCAATGACGGCAACGCCATTCAGTCGGAAGCCGATCGGGAGGCGGCGGAGGGGCAGATCACCGCGCGCGCTGCCGAACTGATCGCCATGGTGCGCGCCCGTCAGCCGGAAGCGCTGATCGTTTGGGCCTACGGCCTGTGTGGAAACGCCGTGGAGCAGCCGCTGCGCAGGGCGATCGACGCGTGCCGGAAGAAGGGAGACGCGCGGGTGTTTTATCTGCCTTTGCCCGATTGCGGAAGCGATATTGGCTCGCGCCAGCATCCAAGCCGCGCCGCGCATCGGCGGGCGGCCGACTGCATTGCCGCTTTCCTGGAAAAGGAATGGAGCGGGATCGAATAAGCGAGGGGAGAAAAACCTATGAAAAAATTGCTTGCGCTGATGCTTTGCTTGGCTGTGACGGTTCCCGCGGGGTTTCCGGCCTGCGCCGCCGAAGGCGCAGCCGTGCCGGAGCTGACCGTAACGCGGCGCGAGATCCCGGACAACGATGCCATGCGCTTCCTTGCGGCCATGGGCGCGGGCTGGAATCTGGGCAACACTTTTGACGCTGTCAGCCAGGGCCGAAACAATATCAAACTGTTCAATGAAATGACGCTGGAAACGGCCTGGTGCGGCGCGGAAACGACGGAAGCCATGTTCGATACCCTGAAGGAGGCCGGCTTTACCACCGTCCGCATCCCCGTTTCCTGGCATGACCATGTAATCGGGATCGATCATCAGATCAGCGAGCGCTGGATGGCGCGCGTGCAGGAGGTGGTGGACTGGGCCTACGACCGGGACTTCTTTGTGATCCTGAACGTGCATCACGACGAGGAGCAGTTCCTGCCCGCGTCGGCCCATTATGATGCGTCCGCCCATTATATGCAGTGCGTTTGGCAGCAGATCGCCCAGCGCTTTCGCGATTACGGCGAGCGGCTGATCTTTGAAAGCATGAACGAGCCGCGGCTGCTCAACACCCCATACGAGTGGAATTTCAAAGCCTCGTCCAAGGATTGCCTGGACGCCGCTGATTGCATCAACCGCCTCAATCAGCTGTTTGTGGATACAGTGCGCGCAACGGGCGGCGGCAACGCCGAGCGATACCTGATGGTGCCCGCCTACGACGCCAACCCCGACTACGCGGTAAACCGGTATTTTCAGCTGCCTGCCGATCCCGCCGATAACCGCATCATCGTGTCCGTCCACGCCTATACGCCTTATACCTTTGCGCTGCAAATTGAAGGTACAAAAAACTTCAACCTGAAAACGGGCGGGCAGCGCAACGATATCATCAAATTCATGGATAATTTATACAACAAATACATCGCCAACGGCATTCCCGTGGTGATCGGCGAGTTCGGCGCGCTGGATAAGGGCAATTTGCAGGATCGCGTGGATTTTACCGCCTTCTACGTCGCCTCGGCCAGCGAACGGAATTTGCCCTGTCTTTGGTGGGATAACAACGCGTACACCGGCAGCGGTGAAAAATTCGGTCTGCTGCAGCGAAGGGACTGCACCTTCCCATATCCCGAGATCGTGGAAGCCATCATGACCTACGGAAGGCGCGATCAGGCGTCCGCGGCGGAATAAGGAGAAGCAGCGCGCGGCCTCCGCTTTTTCGCTCATGAATCCTTCTGCTGAAATTGGAGCCCGCTGGAAATGCCGAGGGTATGGGCGGTATCGTTGAACAGCTCGATCCGCGGGTGCACATATTCGCCTCTGCGCACGGGAAACTCCAGGATGATGACGGAGGTGAATTCATAGGGCAAAACGGTGCAGACATAGGGGAAAGGCAGGGCCAGCAGGTGCGACAAGGCGCAGGCTCCGGCCCCGCCGTGGCTGAACACGGCAATGGTTTTCTGCCTGTCCGTTTCACAGAAATACCGGGTGCCTTCATGCCGGTAGCCCTGGCGCAGCAGCAGAGCGTCAAATTTCGCGCTGATATCATCCAGATATTGCAGGGCAACGTTGTTTTTAAAAGAAGGATGCTGCCGCCAATCCGCATGATAAAAATCAAAATCGTCCCGGCTGATCATCCAGTCGCTGACCGTCCGGGGATGGCCTTCCGCCGGAACGCCGGGCCCGCCCCAGGATATTTCATGCATATAATCCAGCGTTTGCACCGGCAAACCCAGCCGCTTGGCGGTAAAAGCGGCCGTTTGGGCGGCGCGGCCCATGGGGGAAGCGTAGATTTCGGCGATGTTTTCCCGTTCCAATCGCTTTGCCGCGGCTTCCGCCTGCGCTTTCCCGGTTTCCGTTAAGCAATCCTTCTCATAATCGGGTTCTCCGTGACGAACGAAAATGATCCGCATCCTATCCTCCAACCGTACATTGCGGAAGCAAGTCAGGAGGACGCGCAAGCTGCGCGTCCTCCCTTTTCTATAGCTCTCGCATCCTGGCGGGGTGCTTCGTTGATTATTGCGCGGGATGTTCGATATCCCAGGCGGCTGTGCGCTCATCCATGACGGCCTGGCCGCCGCGGTTCAGGTATTCCTGCTGCAGCTGGGTGAACAGATCGTGCACTTCCTCGGGCTTGCACATGGTGCAGCGCACCAGGATCTCCCTGTGGAAGTCCTTCAGGGTGGTGTTGTACTGGGCCTCGGCGGGCAGCGTGGCGCGGATCTTGAAGCTCTGGGGGATCAGATCCTGATTGCCCACCTCGTACATGGCGGCATATTCGTCGGCATAGCCCTGATAGCTCAGCGCCTGGGCCTTCATGGTCTTTTCATCGGTATCCAGCCACTGGCCGTTGACCAAAAGGGTGTAGTCCAGGTTCTGCATGGAGTTGAATTTCATTTCGCCCTCCACGCCCGGGATCAGCACAGGGATGCCGTCCTCGTTCAGCTCGTAGGTAATGCCCTCCACGCCGTTCTGCAGGTTAAAGATGGTATCGTATTCGCACAGCCAGTCCAGATACATGACGGCGGCCTTGGCGTGATCGTCGTCGGACCATACGGGGATGAAGTTGAGCAGACCGTCGCGGTCATAGGCCAGATGATAGAACTTGGTGGGATCGGTGACGGACTCAAAGCAGTTGAGCACGCTCAGCTTGGCGCCGGGCTCCTGGGCCTGCAAACCGGCCAGCAGACCGGGGGTGACGCGGATGGGATGGTCATAGTTGGCGCCGTAGCCGCCGGCCTGACCGGAGGTGATGGCCTGGTTCAGCGCCTCGCCGCTGGTATCGGTGGCAAAGTCGGGGGAGATCAGGCCCTCATTGTACAGCGTGTTCAGGAACACGCAGAAGTCTTCATAACCGTCCCACAGCTCCTGGGGCTTGGTGGCCAGGGTGCGGAAATCATTGACATCCTTGATGAAGGAGAGCATCAGGGGGCCGACAGTCTCGCTGGTGATGTTGCTGCTCATGCCGAAGGGGATGCAGCCGCCGGCTACGTTGCCGGGGTTCTGATCCCGGAAGGCGCGCAGCACGTTCAGGAATTCGTCCCGGGTCTTGGGCATCTCCATGCCCAGCTTTTCGATCCAGTCCTCGCGGATGAACATGCCCTGGGTGGCAACCACCACGCGGCGGGCGGGAACAGCGTACAGGCCGCCTTCAAAAACGCCGGCATCCAGCACTTCCTGGCCCAGGAATTTCTTCATGGTGGGGCCGTACTGGTCGATCAGATCGCTGATCTCGCGCACGCCTCCCTGGGACACATAGTTGGATACGATGGAGCCGTTATAGGTGAAGCACACGTCGGGGGCGGTATCGGGGGAGGTGATCAGGGTCGCCAGCTTGCTTTCTTCTTCAGAGCGGGGAATGACCACCCATTCAATGGTGATGTTGCGGGGATCGCCGAAGTTCTCCTGGATCCACTTGGTGTAATAGTTGTTGTCGGCGGGGGAGTTGCCGGGGGTGCCGCGGTCGAATACCGAAACCTTGAGGGTCAGGGGCTTCTCGAAGCGATACACATCGCCCTCCGCGTGGGCGACGGCGAGCATGGGAACGAGCATGCACGCGATCAGGAACAGAGCCAACAGTTTCTTCATGGGGTTTCCTCCTTTTTTGATTTGAACGTTCTATCAGAAGCCTTGAAGGGCCTTTGATCATTCCTTGACCGCGCCGATCATGACGCCCTGCACGAAATACTTTTGCAGGAAGGGATAGACGATCAGGATGGGCACGGTGGAAAAGACGATGGCGGCGGAGCGGATGGTATCGGGCAGTACGGCGTTTGCTCCGCCCTCTACCGCGGCCACCGAGGTATCGGTGGAATTGAACACCACCTGGTACAGCTTCATCTGCAGGGTGAAGTACGCTTGGTTGTTGATGTAGTACCGAACGTCGGCGTAGGAGTTCCAGCGGGCCACGGCGTAGAACAGGGCCACGGTGGCCAGGGACGCGGTGGACAGGGGAAGCACGATGCGCACCAGGATCTGAAAATCGTTGCAGCCGTCCAGCCTTGCGCTTTCCTCCAGGGACGGGGAAATGGAGGAGAAGAAATTGCGCATGATGATGATGTTATAGGTGGAGGTCAATATGGGCAGCACCAGCGACCAGGGATTATCGATCAGGCGCAGATCTTTGATCCACAGATAATTGGGGATGGTGCCGCCGGTGAAGTACATGGGGATCAGGATCAGCACCATCAGGAATTTCTTTCCCGGCAGATAGCTGCGGCTCAGGGGATAAGCGATCAGGATCGAACACACCATGGCCAGCAGCGTATACACGATGGTCAGGATGATGGAAAAGATCATGGAGCGCTGCATGGAGGCGTCGTAGAATACGGAGCGGTAGGCGTTTACATCCCAGCCCTTGGGCCACAGCGTCACCTGGCCGCTCAAAACCGACTGCCTGTCGGACAGGGACAGCGCGATCACATGGATGACGGGAATGACGCACAGCAGCACGAAGACGGTCAGGATGGTGATAAAGAGGATCTCGGAGCCCAGATACCGGCGCCCTTTCACGCCTCTGCCTGCTCTGACAGGATGGTTTGCCGTCACCATAAGCCGCCCTCCCCTCCCAAGGCCCGGGTGATCCGGTTGGCGGTGAACAGGAAGATCATGTTGATCACCGAGCCGAACAGATCGACTGCCGTGGACAGCGGATAGCGCTGATTCAGGATGCCGCGGGTGTATACGAAGGTGGAAATGACCTCGGATACGTCGCGAACGTTGTTGTTCATCATGACGTAGGGCCGCTCAAAGCCGATGCCGACCATGCGGCCCAGCTGCAAAATCAGCATGATGATGATGGTGGGCATGATGCCGGGCAATGTGATGTGCCAGATGCGCTTGAACCGGCCGCAGCCGTCCACCTCGGCGGCCTCGTAGAGCTCGGTGTTGACGCCGGAGATGGCCGCCAGATAGATGATGGTGCCCCATCCCGCGCCCTGCCAGACGCCCGTGGCCACGTACATGACCACCCAGTTGGAAGAGTTTGTCAGGAAATCCACCGTGCCGCCGCCCATGGAACGGATCACGTTATTGACGATGCCCCGGGTACCGAACATTTTGGTCACGATACCGCCAATGATGATCCAACTGAGAAAGTGCGGCAGATACATCAGCGTCTGATAGACCCTCTTTACCTTTACCGAACGCATCTCATAGAGCATGATGGCCAGGATGATGGGCATGGGGAAACCGAAGATCAGATCCAACAGGTTGAGCCATACGGTGTTTTTCAGGGCGTCCCAGAACTGCTGGGTGGCAAAGGCTTCCTGGAAGTATTTGAAGCCCGCCCATTTACTGCCCGAAATGCCCTTGAACAGGTTGTAATCCTTGAACGCCACCTGCACGCCCCACAGCGGGCAATAGCGGAAGATGAAATACTGTGCCAACGGAAGGATCATCATGGCGTACAGCATCCAGTATTTTTTGATCCCCTTTTTCAGCCCCAGCCTTTTGTAGACCACCGGGCCGGTCAACGCCTCGTTCTTTTGCAATCTGCTCACCTCCTTGCGGCTTGAATTTTCTTTTGTTCTCTTTATGGCCTCATTATAGGGCGCGAAATAAATGCTGTAAATGTTTAATATTGCGGATTATATTGTAAAAGTTGCAAAATGCATGGTCGAATTTTTGCCATATAATAGGTAAAATATAAACAGCCTCCGGAAAGAGGCTGTTATACTGAATTCTGCTGAAAGCAAAAATTTGCAGGAGAAGGGACGTTAGAGGCTCCGGAATCACTACCTCTCCAGCAGGGTTTTTAAGGGGTGGCGCTCCTTAACGTCCCCCTCTGCCAATCTCCGCTTTCGCTATATCGTTGTCAGTTTAATCAGGAGTGGAGGACTTGTATCGCTATTTGATCTGTGCGCTTCGGTACTGCTCCGGCGATGCGCCCACCCGCATTTTGAAAGCGCGGTAGAAGCTGGAATAATCGGAAAAGCCGCATTGGATGCTGGCGTCCTTGGGCTTGATCCCCTGCTTGATGAGCTCCTGGGCGATGAGGATGCGGCGCATGATCAGATACTGATGGATGGAAATGCCGGTGTATTTTTTAAATTCCCGCAGGATCTCATACTTGCTGGCATAAAATGCCCCGGCCAGATCGTCCAGCGACAGAGGCTCTGTGGCATGCAGATTGATATAGCGGATCAGGTCGCTCATGCCCTTGCTGTAATTGCTCTGGGGCGCAACCTCCCGGCTGGACATCATGGCGAGCGCTTCCAGCAGCAGGATGGTGAAGCGGTTGCGGTTCATCAGCTTATCCGCGGGATGCGTGCGCTCCGAGGCCTCGATCACCTGATCGGTCAGGGCGATCAGCCGTGCCAGGTCGTTTTCCTCCACATGATAAAAATAATGATCGTTTTGGGTCATTTTTTCCAGCGTGCCGGGGATATCGTAATCCGCGGCGCTGACGGACTGCAAAAACTCCCGGCGGGCAAAATAATAAAATCGCTCGTAGGGGATCTCGGCGTCCACATGAATGTTGCGGTGCATGATGCCGGGGGGATAGATCAGCACGTCGCCCTTTACCGGCTGAATATCCAGCCCTTCCACAATGATGCGGCTGTGGCCCTGAATGAAGAAGTAGATTTCATAATGGGGATGACTGTGGTAATATACAGGCTGGGCGTTGGTATCCACAAAATGATAGGCTTCAAATTCCCGGCCCGGCGGCATCTGATTGCCGCGATCCCACACTCTATGCATCGCCATATGCGTCACCTCTCTGTTATTGTATAACAACTTTTGCAATAAAACAAGCAATTTCACATATTTACTGTAAATGTTTTCCGTGTTATCCTCATTACAATGAATTAAATAGAAGGAGGCGGTCAATTTGATCCGGGTGGCAATCGTCGGAACGGGCGGCATCGCCCATACCCACATGGAAGCCTATCAAAAGCTGGGAGCGGATCGCTGCCAGATCGTAGCGCTGGTGGATATCATACCCGGCAAGGCCCGCAGATTCATGGAGGAATTCGGCCTTTCCTGCGATACCTGTGAGAATCACGAGGACATCCTGCCCCGGCAGGATATCGACCTGGTGGACGTGTGCACCCCGCCCTATTGCCATGCGCAAATCAGCGTCAACGCCCTGCGCAGCGGCAAAAACGTGGTATGCGAAAAGCCCATGGCCGCCTCTTTGGAGGAGTGCGACGCCATGCTGAGGGCCCGGGACGAGAGCGGCAAAAAGCTTTCCATCATTGCCCAGAACCGTTTCCGCAAACCCATCCGCGATCTCAAGGCCCTGCTGGACAGCGGCATCGCAGGCAAGGTGCGCCATGCGGAGATCGACAGCTTCTGGTGGCGGGATCACTGCTACTACGATCTGTGGTGGCGGGGCACCTGGGAAAAGGAGGGCGGCGGCTGCACCCTGAATCATGCCGTGCACCATATCGATATGCTGGGCTGGATGATGGGGTTGCCCCAAAGGATCACAAGCGTGCTGGCCAACACCGGCCATGATAACGCCGAGGTGGAGGACCTTTCGGTCTCCATCCTGGAATATCCCGGAGCGCTGGCCACGGTGACCGCCTCTGTGGTGCATCACGGCGAGGATCAAAAGCTGGTATTCCAGTGCGAAAAGGCCCGCGTTTCCGCGCCTTACGATTGCTTTTGCTCCCAGCCCCAGCCCAACGGGTTTCCGCTGAAGACCCCGGATCCCGCCTTTGAAAGGAAGGCGGCGGACTATTTGGCCTCTCTGCCGCCGCTGCCCTACGAGCATCACGCGGGCCAATTGGATGACGTGCTGAAGGCCATTGAAACGGACGGCCAGCCCGCCATCACCGGCGAGGACGGACGCCGCACCCTGGAGCTGATCACCGCCATTTATAAGGCCGGCTCCACCCATCAGACGGCGGCGCTTCCACTGAAAAAGGACGATCCCTTCTATACCGTGGACGGCATCCGGGCCGGCGCGCCGCATTTTTACGAAAAGAAGGCCTCTGTGCTGGAGCTGAATGGGAAGCTGACCTTCGGCAGCGATATGGGAGAAAAGGAGAAAGAACAATGAACGTTTCGGACGGCATGAATTACGCGCCTCAGGGAAAGCCTCAGCCTGTGGTAAAGCCCGGTGAATTTGTCTTTTCCGCCGCGCACATCGACCACGGTCATATCTACGGCATGTGCAACGGCCTCACCGAGGCCGGCGGCACGCTGAAATATGTATATGATCCCGATCCGGAAAAAGTGGCGAAATTTTTGAAAGTCTATCCCCAGGCCAGGGCGGCTCAAAGCCTGGAGCAGGTGCTGGAGGATCGGGATACGAGGCTTGTGGCCTCCTCCAACGTGACCAGCGAGCGCGGCCCGCTGGGCGTCCGGGTCATGCGGGCTGGCAAGGATTATTTTTGCGACAAGGCCCCCTTTACCACCCTGGCGCAGCTGAACGAAGCCCGGAAAACCGTGCGGGAAACGGGCCGGAAATATATGGTATATTATTCTGAGCGCCTCCACGTGGAAGGCGCCATCCTGGCGGGGTATATGATCGACGCCGGGGAGATCGGCCGGGTGATCAGCGTCACCGGTTTCGGTCCCCATCGCCTGGGTGAGGCGGGGCGGCCCAGGTGGTTTTTCGAGCGAGAAAAATACGGCGGCATCCTGTGCGATATCGGCAGCCACCAGATCGAACAGTATCTGCACTTTGCGGGGGAGGAGGACGCCGCGGTGCAGCTCAGCCGCGTGGGCAATTATGCCCATCCCGAATATCCCGAATTGGAGGATTTCGGCGACTGCTCTTTGATGGGCAAAAACGGCAGCACCAACTATTTCCGGGTGGACTGGTTCAATCCGGACGGCCTGCGCACCTGGGGCGATGGGCGCACCTTCATCCTGGGCACCGAGGGCTTCATTGAGATCCGCAAATACATCAACCTGGCTGCCGATACGGTGGACGGCAACCATGTGTTCCTGGTGAACGGAAAGGGAGAAAAATACGTGAACGCCAGCGGCGTGACGGGCTTCCCCTTCTTTGGGCAGCTGATCCTGGACTGCCTGAACCGTACGGAAAACGCCATGACCCAGGCTCACGCCTTCAAGGCGGCGGAGCTGTGCCTGATCGCCCAGGATAAAGCCCTGTGGACGCAGAAGCCCTAAGCGGGAGGAGAACATGTTTCGCGTAGGAATAATTGGCTGCGGCGGCATTTCCGCCGTACATGCCTGCGTGCTCAGCGAATTGGAAAACACGGAATTGGCGGCCTGCGCCGATATCCTGCCGGAACGGGCGGGACGGTACGGCTGCGCGGCCTATACCGATTATCTGAAAATGCTGAAGGAAGAGCGGCTGGACGCCGTGCACCTGTGCACACCCCATTATCTGCATCCCGTCATGGCGGAGAAAGCCGCCGAGCGCGGTATCGCGGTGTTTACCGAAAAGCCTCCGGCCATCGACGCCGTGGGCTGGGAAAAGGTGAAGCGAGCGGCGGAGCGCGTGCCCGTGGGCGTCTGCTTCCAGAACCGCTATCATCCGCATGTTCAGGCCTGCAAGCGGTTTTTGCGGGAAAATACCTACGGCTCCCTGCTGGGCATCCGGGCCTTTGTCACTTGGAACCGCACGGCGGAATACTATGCCGCTGCCGACTGGAAGGGCAAATGGGCCACCGAAGGCGGCGGCGCGCTGATCAACCAGGCCATCCATACCCTTGATTTGATCATCGGCTTTCTGGGCTTCCCCGATCAGGCGGAAGCCGCCCTGCGCAACCGTCATCTGCGCGATGCCATCGAGGTGGAGGACACGGCGGAGATATACCTGCAAAAGGATGGCGTTCCGGCCTTGCTCTATGCTTCCAACGCTTACAGCCAGGACGCGCCTGTGATGATCGAATTGCACTTTGAGCGGGCCGTGATCCGCCTGGAGGGTGACACGATGACGGTGATCCGGGACGGCAATAAGCAGGAGATCGCCTGCGTGACCGATCCGGTCATCGGCCGATCCTATTGGGGAGCGGGGCATAAGGCCTGCATCGCCGATTTCTACCGCAGCATCGAAAACCGAACGCGCTATCAGAACGCCCCCGCTTCCTGCGAGGCGACCATGCGCGTTTTGATGAAGCTGTACGATCGATAAAAAAACGCCCGGGCGCAGACGTTTTATGGACGTCGGCGTCCGGGCGTCTCAGAACGGTTGACAATCTTTTTATATACTGGTATGATCATCCCAATACTTCCAGTTCACGCAAAGGAGAAGCAAACCATGACCGATGAACCGAAAATTTACCATATCAACGAAATCCCCTGGGTGGATCTGGGGGGAGGCCATCTGGATAAGGCGATGGTTACCGAATCGAAAACCGGAATGATCGTCAACGTTTCCCATTATCCTAAAGGGTACCGCATGGGCTGGCACAAGCACCATTGCGCCCATGGCATGTATATCATCGAAGGAAGCATGCAGACCAATCTGGGGATCGTGAAAAAGGGCGAATTTGTGTGGTTCCCGGCGGAGACCGAAATGGATCACGGAGCCACCGCGGCGGAGGACTGCACCTTCCTGTTTATCACCAACGCACCCTTTGACATTGAACATGTGAACAAAGCGGAGTAACCCGATCCGGGCGCTGCTCAAAGCCGGGAATAGAAAGCCATGGGCGCGGCGGAGAATTTGCCGGACGGCGCCGGGCGAAGCCGCTTTGAACCATAAAATCAACCGAAAGGCATGCGCCATGCGCTCTTATGATTTTACCAAAGGGAACATACGCACCGAGCTGGTGCGTTTTTCCATTCCGTTTTTCCTGACCAGCCTGATCCAATCGCTGTACAACATCGCGGATATCAAGGTGGTGGGGCAGTTCTGCGGAAATCCCGGCATTGCGGCCACCTCCATCGCGGGCAGCCTCACCTGGTCGCTGACCTACGGCATCATCGCGCTGTGCAACGGCGGGGCGATCATGGTATCCCAATATGTGGGCCGCAAAAGCGTTGGGGATGTGAAGGAAACGGTCGGCACGCTGTTTTCGCTGTCGCTGATCCTGGCCGCTGTGGCGACGGCGCTGTTTCTTTTGCTTTCCGCTCCGCTGCTGCGGCTGCTCAATACGCCGCAGGAGGTGTTTGGCGACGCCCGATCCTATTTCTGCATCTGCATGGCGGGATCGGTTTTTGTGTTTGGATATAACGCCATGGCGTCGGTGCTGCGGGGCATGGGCGATTCCAGAACGCCCATGTACTTTGGAGTGGCCTCCTGCATCGTCAATATCGCGCTCGATCTGCTGTTCGTAGGCGCGCTGCGCATGGGCGTATCCGGCGCAGCTTACGCCACCGTCATCTCCCAGGCGCTGTCCATGCTGGGCTTCGCGGCGTATCTCAATTCTGCCCGCTCGGCAATCGACGTGCGGCCGTCCGCGTTTCGCTTGAACAAGGACAAGGTGCTTGCCATCCTCCGCCTGGGTTTCCCGGGGGCGGTGCAGAGCTTTGTGGTTTCCGGGGGTTTTCTGATGGTATCCGCCCTGACCAATTCTTTGGGCGTCAGCGCGGCGTCCGGCGTGGCGGTGGCGAGCAAGATCAACAATATCTGCCAGATGCCTGCCGGCGCCATCGGTTCCGCCGCCTCCTCCATGGTGGGGCAGAATGTGGGCGGCGGCAATTATGACCGCGCCAGATCGGTGCTGAAAAACGCCATCGGCATTTCCCTGTCGGTGGCGTCTGTCGCGTTTATTGCGGTTCAGCTGTTTGCCAGGCCGCTGTTGGGCCTGCTGTCAAGCGAGGAAGAAGTGCTCAGTCAGGGATTGGATTATCTGCGTGTTACCAGCCTGGATTATCTGCTGACCGCTCTCGTGTTCCCGCTGAACGCGCTTTGCAACGGCTCCGGGCATACCATGTTCACCATGATCCCTTCCATCGTATCCTCCGTCGTTGCCCGGGTGCCCGTGGCCTATTTCTGCGTAAGGGTGCTGGGCCTGAAGATCATCGGCGTCGGCATCGCCACGCCCACCGGCACCGTCAGCGCTATCCTGATCTGCACCTGGTATTATCTTTCCAATCGGTGGTGCAAAAGCACGATATAGCGCTGCTGTGAAGAAGAAAGGCTGCTTGCTCCGTTCATCCGCAAGGACACAGTCTGTTCAACGCGCCTCGACGAATGATTTGGACTGGCTGCGGCGGATCAGGATCAATATTGCTTTTGCGCCTTCTTCCGGCGTTGTGAGGGTCATTTCTGCCAAAGGCCCCATGGCTGCTTTGGCGCGGGCCATGGTGATTTGAGAGAGAAACAAGGTGGTACAGCCAAGGGATGCCAGTCGTTTCCCCTCGGCAGCCAGCAGACGATCATGCTCAGCGCCGTCCCCGCGCCGCAGGGCGTCCAGCGCTTCGGTGCAGATCCCGTCTTCATATTCCAGATGAATGCCCTGCTCCTGAGCGATTTTATCCAGCTTTTTCCGGCAGGCGGGCGCAGAGGCAGCCGTTGTCGCCAGAATGCCTACTTTGCCGCCGCGCTTGGCCGCGATCTCCAGGGCAGGCCCATCCACCGGGATGATCGGAACTGAAAGGAAAGGCTTTACCTGTTCAACATAGGCGCAAAAAACCGAGCAGCCAATGATGATCCCATCCACACCGGCGTCGGCAGCGTCAAAGACCGTCCGGACAAACAGACGCAGCGCTTGATCTGTAACGCCGCCCGCCTCGTCCACAAGCCGAAGCATTTCTGGATTAATAAAGTTGACGATCTTTGCGGAAGGGTCGATTTGCCGGAATGCATCCTCCAAGGGAGCGGCAGCGCTGGGATTTGCATGGATCACACCGATTTTCATAATATCCTCCAATCAGCCTTCTTTGATGCGCACTGCATTTGGCTCATGGCGCAGTTCCCAGGCGATGCGGCAGCTTTCTTCCAGCTCTTCGATACAAGCAAAGGCTTTCATCAGGTCTTTTCCACCCACCACAGGCCCATGGTTTTTCAGGATCCAGCCGTCGCTGCTGTCCGCGCACGCGGCAAAAGCTTCAAAGAGCGCCTGCGATCCGGGCTTGGCATAGGGAACCATCCCCACTTTCCCAAGCGTCATTTCCAAATACGGCGTGTAGGAGGGAACGCAGTCCGTTGGGTTTTCGCAGGGAAGAACAGACCACAGGACCGCATAGGTGCTGTGCACATGGATGACGGCCTGGACGTCTTTTTGGCGATCATAGACCGTTTGATGCAGCGGCAGCTCCTTGCTTGGCTTCTTGCCCTCGCAGGTCAGTGTTTTTCTGTCCACACAGGCAAAATCCTCCGGAGACAAATTGCCAAAGCAGGTTCCGCTGGCGGTGATATAGATTTTGTCATCGTGAAGAAAACTGAGATTTCCGGTGGTGCCCGGCCCCATTTTGCGGTCAAACAGCTTATGCGCGATCCAGCAGGCCAGCTCCAGCTTTTCTTGCAATGCCTTTTCCATTAGATATCCTTTCCGCCCGTAAGCGCCAGAGCGCGGCCAAAGAAATCCTCTTGCCCAAAGTTTCCGGATTTTAAAACAAGGCGAATCCTTTGATCCTCCACAGGGATCAATACAGGCACGCCGGGCGCGATGCTTTCGCCGATCCAGAAGGACTGATAGCCCAGCGCTTGGGTGACAGCGCCGGAGGTTTCGCCGCCGGCGGCAATGATCCGTGTCACTCCATTTTTCACCGCTAAGGCGGCCGTGCCGGACAGG
Source organism: Clostridia bacterium (assembly GCA_017464225.1). The sequence continues at coordinate 19,154 of JAFUDW010000148.1, forward strand.
GCCTTTTCGATCAAAGCGGAAAGGCGTTTTCCCTTTTCATCGCGTTTTTTTGCCAGCCCTTCGGGCGTGTCATAGCTGTATACCAACGGCGCTGCCGCATTCATCTCCCGCAGCCTGTTCCAGATGCTTTCAGGGTTTTCCGATCCATCCAGCAGCCCGTCGTCCGTTAGACGCAAAAGCTCGCCGCCGTTCTTTTCATACCACAGAGTTTGCGCGTGGGTGGCGGTGGAACAGCTTCCGGCTACTAGCAGCGCTTTTCCTTCCGTGCCGGGAAAGGTATGCTGAGCTGATCCGTTTCCCTTGATATGGCGGGCCAAAGCGGCCAGGATGCCGGATCCGCCGGTCAAAAACGGCATATCGCCAAACAGCGAAACGATCTTTTCCGCGTCCGCTTCTTCTGTGTAGTCGGGAATGATATACCAATGCTTCCGATCCTGCGAGAAAGCCTTGATTTTTGTTTTGACGCTTTTTTCATCTCCGCGCAGCTCATCCGAATGGATCTCCAAAGCGTCATAAGCGCTCTGCGGCGCCATCAGATCAGCGATGCGGCTTTGGGTCATGGGCGTAAGAGGATGGTTGCGCATGGGGCTTTCCGCCAGCGGAACGCCCTTGACGTACAGAATTCCTTCTTTTACTTTTCGATCATTGGCGATCAGCGCAGGGCAGAGGATGGTTCCGCGAAAGCCCAGCGTTTCCAGCACCGCGTCCGCCACCGGGCCGATGTTGCCCTGTGGGGTCGAATCAAAGGTGGAGCAGTATTTGAAGTACAGATGCTCCGCGCCATGCGCCTGGAGCCAGCGAAATGCGTCCAGGGAGTCGGATACGGCATGGGCGGTCTCCTGGGTTCGGGATTTTAAGGCGATGACCACGGCGTCGCAGTCGGCCGGCAGATGAAAATCCTTTCCCGGAACGCCGCAGGAGAGGATTGTGCGCATTCCGCCCAAGGTAAGAAAGGAAGAGGCGTCGCTGCCTCCCGTAAAGTCGTCGGCAACGCAGCCGAAAAGAAGCTTGTTTGTTTCGGACATACTTAATCCTCCTGACATTCTTCCGGGTCGGCAAATATTTCCTTCATGGTCAGGATGCACTCCCGAGCGAGCCGATTCAAATGTTCATTTTTCCGAATAATCGCGATGATTTCCCAATAGTAACCCGATTCTGAAAGATGAAAGATCTGTACCGGATTCTTATGCTGGATCGTGAGAACGGTGCTGAAGGGAACGACCGCCACCCCCATGCCCACCGATGCCAGTCCGAAAGCTGTTTCATTGTTGGTGGTTTCCATGAAGATTTTAGGCTGATATCCGTGCAGCTCAAAAAGCGTGTCCAGCGCGCCGCGGGAGCCGTGCCCGTTTTTGAGCAGGATAAACGGCACATCCTGAAGCCTGCCAAAATCGATGATCTTTCTGCCGTCCGCGGTTTGATGATATCTGTTTGCTTCGATGATCCCTTCCCGCGCTGCCAGCACCAATTCCTCCCGGAAAAGGGGAATGGAGGAAAACTCGCTTAGGTCGCCAAGCTTTGGAAGAATGGCAAAATCAACGCTGCCCTTCAACACATCATCCTTCAATTGCCTTGAGTTGTGCTCAACAGTCTGGATCTGGACGTTGGGATACTCTTTTGTGAAGAACGGAATGAATTTGGGCAGCATATGAGCCGCCCGCAGCGGCGGGATGCCGATCCGGATACGGCCTTTTCTGGTGTTGGTCACCTCAGCCATATCTTCTTTCAGCTGGCGATTGAGCTCAATGATCTGCTTGGCAGTCTCCACATATCGCTCGCCTTCATAGGTCAGCGTAATGGGATTTGAGGATCGGTCAAAAAATTTAACGCCCTCTTCCTTTTCCATTTTGGCAATATAATGAGACAGCGCGGGCTGCGTCATAAACAGTTCTTCCGCTGCGCGGGTGACATTTCCGAGCTCTGCTACTTTTACGATATATTCCAGCTTTGAAAACTCCATATGCTCCTCCTGTTATGACGGGGCGGAACGTTTTTGGCTGTATTGTGGGGTTTTCCTTATTATACCATAAATGGCGGATAGTTTAAAGCAAGATTTGTAACGGAAGAAGGCAATATTGAACATTGCCTTCTTCCGTTGCGATTACGTAGGCTGGCTTTCAGCCAAAGGATCAATGGGCTATGATACCGAAGACGATGCTGCCGATGATCAGGATGATCGCGCCGCCGATGCGGGAGGAGATCTGCGCGTAGTTCATCAGGTTCAGTCGTTTGCCGGCGGAGAGCACCTGCAAATCGCCGGAACCGCCGCGGTTGGCCATACACAGACCGGAGGTCATGGCGCCTTCCACAAAGTTGAAGCCAAACAGACGTCCGACGAAACCGGAGCCGATGATGGCGCCCAGCACGATCATGAAAGCAATGAAGATAGTCTGGAAATTGATGGCCATGATGAATTCACCCAGATCGGTGAAGGCGATACCGATGCCGCACATGCACATGCACATCAGCGGCTTGGTCAGCAGATCGGACATTTCCTTCGCGCCTTTTTTCAGCTGCTCGGGAATGACGTTCAGCAGGTTCAGGATGATGCACAGGATGACCATCCAGGCATACATATGAATGGATACCACGCCCATGGAGGGAACGATCTTGGAAAGCACCCGGGCGACAACGAAGACGGCGCAGGTCAGAAGCAAGCCGCCGGCACGCTCTTGGATCGTGATCTTCACGTCCTTCTTTTCAGCGGTGCCCACCTTTTCCTCAAGTTTCGAGGTATCCCGCAGCAGTTCGCCGTCACCGGAGAGATTGGGGAAACGTTTGCCCAGTGCGTTCAGGGCGACCGCGCCGATGATGGCAAAGTTGTTGGCGATGTTCAGAATGGCAAAGGCCTTGGAATAGTACACGGTCGCGGTGCCGTTGCCGGTGGCCTCCCACATTTCAGACAGCGGGATGGCGCCGGCGCCGTTGCCGCCGCCCATGATGGGCAGCATATAATAGGTGATGGATTCAATCGGATCAACGCCCACGATCAGCGCGCCGATGAGCCCGAATACCGCGGCGAGCGCGACGCCGCCCAGAATGGCGGGAATATAACCGCGGAATGATTTGATCAGCTGCTTGCGATCCACCAGCAGAACGGAGGAAACGATCAGCAGGGAAATGAATACGGTTTGGAATCCGAAGTCATCGTAGAAGAAGGTGATGCCTTGCGAATACTTTTCAGGAAGGATCTTGAAGTATTCCAGCGCAGCGGCGCCAAAGAAGGCCATGACGGCGCCGCCGCCGATGTAATCCTTCCAGATCGGTAAGCGCTCGCCGATTTGATAAAGGACGAAGCCGATGGCGAACATAATGGCGATAATAGCCAGCATGTCATCCGATGGGAGCAGCCCAGTAAAGGTACCAACGTAGATGATGGCGACCAGGATGAGAACGAGCCACATGGGAACCCCGTAGATCTTCTCAAAAAGGATACCTTTGAACCCTTTCTTACTTTCGCTCATTTTTCTTTCCTCCCGCGTGCGTTTGTCAGGCCTTGCGGATACGCTCGGCGATCTTTTCGGCGTAACTGCTGGTGCTTTCCGTGCCGTTCATGTCAGGGGTCAGCTCGCCCGCAGCCATGGTATCCAGCACGGCTTTTTCCATGATTTTGGCCGCTTCCGCGAACTTGGGCTCGTTCCGGTTGGTGGCAAGCCAGTCAAACATCATGCAGCCGGACAGCATCAGGCCGGTGGGGTTGGCAATGTTCCTGCCGGCAATGTCCGGAGCGGAGCCGTGGGCCGCCTGCGCCATGCACTGATGGTCGTTGGTATTGATGCCTGCGCCAAGGCCGAGGGAACCGGTCAGCTCTCCCGCCAGGTCGGAAAGGATATCGCCGAACAGGTTGGTGGTGATGATGACGTCGAAGTCCTGCATGTGCCGGACCAGATGGGCGGTAGAGGCGTCGATATGATAATCGTCAATGCGCACTTCCGGATAATACTGCGCGCCGATCTCCTTGATGGTGCTGCGGAAAAAGCCGTAAGCCCACTGAATGACGTTTGCTTTGTGCACGATGGTCAGATGCTTTTTGCGTTTCATGGCGCATTTGAAGGCTTCATGGGCCAGGCGGACCGTCGCTTTCCGCGATGTGACGCTGATGGAAAGGACCAGGTCTTCGGTGGGCATGAATTCGCCCCAGCCGCGGTACATGTTGCGGTCAGGCAGCGCGCCTTCGCTGTTTTCGCGGAAGATCACGATATCGCTGGAGGGATCAACCTTGACCTTTTTAGGGCTGACGCCCGGATACACTTTTGCCGGACGGGCGTTGGAATACAGATCGAACACATGGCGCATGGTGCCGGAAGGATTGGCGCGCTCAAAGAATTCCTTGGGATAGGCCGCGCTGTCGTGAGGGCCAAATACCCAGGCGTCGCAGGTCTTGAGCCCGTCGATGGTGATTTGCGGAACCGGGTCGTTGTACTGTTCAATGCCTTCCCAACCCATGGGATATACCGGCCATTCGATATCGAGGCCAACCTTTTCCGCGCCTGCTTTGAGCATCACTTCAGTTGCTTTGGTGATTTCGGGGCCGATCGCGTCGCCGTAGCACAAACCGATTTTGTAAGACATTTTTCATCTCTCCTTTTCAGAATCCTTTGCAGTGCCTACTCTTCAAGGGGTTTTCCCCTTCGCTGATTCAATTATAGAAAGGATTTTCCAAAATTTGAAATGCCCGTTTTCGCATGTGCGGCATGACAAAATTGTTATGATGAAAAATATGATGATGATTTACGCATGGCTCTGGCGCATCGGAGGATTCCGAAACGAACTGGAAAAGCGCTCCTCTATATCTGCTTGCTCTGATCGGTCTGCAACGCAAAACCGCCCCCGGCTTGAACGGCCGGAGGCGGCTTTTGATTTCTTCTGTTTTATTTTTTCATCAGGGCGGCGCCGGCGTTCCAGGCTTTGCCCACCTTGGCGCCGGTAGCGTAATATCCGTTCTGGAACTGATCGAACATCAGGGCGTGCAGCTTTTCGGGATCCACCTTGCCCTTTTCGGAAAGGACGGATTCCTCGGCCTTTACGTTGACGATTCTGCCCACGATGCCGTCCACATAGTCGCTGTGCAGGAACTCCAGCAGCTCGCATTCCATGACCACCGGGAATTCCTCAATGATGGGGGCGTGCACCTGATCGCTCTTCACGGCGTGATACCCCGTACGCTCAAATTTATCGTTGATTTTGTTGCCGGAGGCGATGCCGAAGAAATCGGCCGCGTCCATATGCTTTTCGTCCGCCAGGGCCACGGTGAAGGCCTTGCTGGCCCGGATGTTCAGCCAGGTCTTTTTGCCTTCGCCGATGAACAGGATGATCTTGTCCTCGTCGCAGATCTGCCCCCAGGCCACGTTCATCACGTTGACCTTTTCGTTTTCATCGTAGGCCGCCACCATCAATACGGGCATGGGATAGACCGCGGGGACGACGCCCAGATCCTTTTTCATTTTGCTCTCCTTCTTTCTTTGCGCTTTTTTTATTGCCGGACCGGCCGGGCAAGCAGGCTGTTCGCAGAGGCGTACGGCCATGGAGCTGTTCGCCTCCCGCTTATGATTATAGCGCGATGATCAGATTTTGCAAGATTGCGTTTTTTGTCATATAATATCAAATAAAGGGACTGCATTGATCCCGCGGCTGGGCATTAGACAGGGAGACGAAATAATGGATACAAAGCTTTTTGTTCAGGCAATGACCAAATTTCTGTGCGGACTGCTGCTGATCGGCTTGCTCTTGTTCGTGCCTGCGGGGACCTTTGACTGGCGGCAGGCGCGGCTGCTGCTGGGGATCCTCTTTATTCCAATGTTCATTGCCGGTCTGATCATGATGAAAAAAACGCCGGAGCTTCTGCGGAAAAGGCTGAACGCGAAAGAGGAGGAGAGCGAGCAGAAAACGGTGATCGCTCTCAGCGGACTGATGTTCCTGGCGGCGTTCATCGCGGCGGGCCGCAATTATCGCCTTGGCTGGATCACGCTTCCGATGAGCGTTTCTTACGCGGCAGCCGTGGTTTTCCTTTTCGCCTACGCGCTGTATGCCGAGGTGCTGCGGGAAAATGCGTGGCTGTCCCGGACGATCGAGGTGCAGGAGGATCAGCGGGTCATCGATACCGGACTCTACGGCGTTGTACGGCACCCAATGTACATGACCACGCTGCTCCTCTTCCTGGCGATGCCGCTGGCGCTGGGATCGGTAATCTCCTTTGTCATCATGCTGCTGTATATCCCGATCATTGCGAAGCGCATCCGCAGCGAGGAGCAGGTGCTGGAAAAGAGGCTTGCGGGATATGTCCAGTACAAGCAGCGCGTCAGGTATAAGGTGATCCCATTCGTTTGGTGAAGAGGGGAGGATGATAAGGACCTCCCCCCTGCCGATTTCTGTACGTTTCATAGAAAAACGACGCACACGAAAGGGCTGCTTCGTCGTGATATTTGCGGCCTGCGTTCAGGCTTTTTCTATATTTTTGGTCACGATCACATCGCTGTCGAGCCCTAAAACGTTTGTGATCGCCACCTCGCCGATCTTAACCGGCGCGGTGAGGGTCAGACGGTTGATCTCGGCCATCACGTCAAAAATGCGATCCTTGGGGATAGCGTTTGTGAGCCGGACGCTGACCAGGGGCAGCGTGCCGCCCAGCAGCCGCACGCTGGTGGCAATGGTGCGGCGCGGATCCACCAGCTCCTGGGTCACGTAGGTTTTGCCCTTGGGGCATAGGTTGCCGGTGATGGAAAGCACCTGGGCGCCTTCATATTCGGTTTCGATCTCGCACCCGTTGGGACAGACGATGCAGGTAAAGGTTCGTTTCATTCCACAAACACCTCCATATCGGCGCTGTCGGTGAGCTTTTCCGCTTTGATGGGCAGCTGGATCATTTCGGCGGGCAGCGCTTTGCGCATTTTTTTGCGCAGCACTTCTTTATCGCCCTGGCGCACCACGATGCTGACGTTGTTCAGTGGCTGGCGCACCCGCAGGGACAGGGTGAAGGATCGGGTGCCGCTGATGCGCTGTGGGATCACATGCCCAACGTTGTTCCCGGCTTTCACTTCAAGCCCGCATTCGGGCAGGCTGCCTGCGATCAGGTATTCGGCGGCGCTGTCAGCCAGGGCTTCGGCCTCCAGGGATACGAAGTCCACCAGGTCGTGCACGTGCAGCACGTTGCCGGCGGCGAATATGCCGGGCACGCCGGTCTGGCAGTGCTCGTCCACAAAAGCGCCCCGGGTGCGGGGATCCAGCTCCACGCCGGCAGCCAGGCTCAGCTCGTTTTCGGGGATCAGGCCCACCGAGAGGATCAGCGTATCGCAGGCAATTTCCTCCTCAGTGCCGGGAATGGGACGGAAGCGCTCGTCGCATTGCGCCACCACCACGCTGGTCAGCCGCTCCCGGCCCCGGATATCCACCACGGTATGGCTCAGATGCAGGGGGATGTTGTAATCGTTCAGGCATTGCTCAATGTTGCGGGGCAGGCCGCTGGGATAGGGCTGCACCTCATATACGCCTTTCACGTGCGCACCTTCCAGCGTCATGCGCCGGGCCATGATCAGCCCAATATCGCCGCTGCCCAGGATCACCACCTCGCGGCCCACCATGATGTTCTGCAGGTTGATGTAGTTCTGGGCTACGCCGGCGGTGTACACGCCTGCGGGACGGGTACCGGGCGTTGCCAGCGCGCCGCGGGTGCGCTCCCGGCAGCCCATGGTCAACAGCACGGCGTCGGCCTGGATCTGCATCAGCCCATGCTCCCGGCTGGCCGCAGTGACCAGCTTGTCCGGGGTGATATCCAGCACCGTGCAGTCGGTGATGCATTCGATCCCCGCCGCCAGCACCTGATCGATAAAGCGCTGGGCGTATTCCGGGCCGGACAGGCTTTCGCCAAAACGGGTCAAGCCGAAGCCGTCGTGGATGCACTGGCGCAGAATGCCGCCCAGCAGGCGCTCGCGCTCCAGGATCAGAATATCGTTTACGCCCTTTTCCTTGAGCCGAAGGGCCGCCGCCAGACCGGCGGGGCCGCCGCCCACGATGACCGCTTGCTTATTCATCATGCCTGTTCGCCTCCTTTGACATAGCCCGTAAACATGGCGGAATTGCCGTTGGTCAGTCTCACGTCTGTGACGGCCTTGCCCAGCTCTTCGCGGATCATGGCCGTGATGCGCGTTTCGCAGTAGCCGCCCTGGCACCGGCCCATGCTGGCGCGTGTGCGCACTTTGATTCCGTTCACCGTGCACACGCCCAGGGGATTGTGGATGGCGGCCTTGATTTCGGCCCGGGTGACGGTTTCACAGCGGCATACGATCTCGCCGTAATCGGGATCGGCGGCGATCAGGCGGGCCTGCGCCTCCCGGCTGGCCTCATGGAAACGAACGATGCCCTTTCGCGTGGGATCAAAGGCGGGGTTAGGGGTGAGCGTTTCCTTTTCCTGCAGCAGCCTGACCACGCGCCGGGCAATGGGCAAAGCGCTTGTGAGGCCGGGGCTTTCAATGCCCACCAGGTTGATCACGCCGGGCGCCTCGTCCCGCCGCTCGATCAGGAAATCCTGGATTTCTCCGGTGGCGGGATCAATGCGCTTGGGCCGCGCGCCAGCGAAGGTGCGGATGTAATATTCGCGCTTCATGTGCTTGAACATCCTTGCGCCGCTTTCCTGCAGGCCGTCCATGCCCACCTGGCGCACGCTGTAATCCTCGCCATCCTCCACGTTGAAGCTGTTGGGACCCACCAGCACGTTGCCGTCTACCGTAGGCGTGGCGTGGGTGTCAAAGGTGTTGCGCTCGGTGGGAGCGGGATATACCGGAATTTTGGCGAAGACGCCGGCCTTTTTATCCAGCACGAAGTACTCGCCTTTTACCGGCTGGATGGTATAGCCCGGGATGCCCAGCATGGCGCTGATCTCGGCGCTGTGCAGGCCGGCGCTGTTGATCACCCAGCGGCAGGCAAAATCTCCCCGGTTGGTGTGCAGCACATGGCGGCCGTCGGGTAGGTATTCGCTGCCGGTTACTTCGGTGTAAAGATGATATTTTGCCCCGTTCTTCACGGCGTTTTCGGCCAGGGAGACGGTGTAAATAAAGGGATCCAGGATGCCGCTGCTGGGGCAGTGGATGGCAAAATTGCCGCCCGCCGAGGGATCAATCTCATCCATCCGGGCGCGGTCGATGAGCTCCATGCCGGGCACGCCGTTGTCCTTCCCGCGCTGGATCATGGCCAGCAGGCGCTGGCGATGCTCCTCGGTGAAGCCGACGATCAATTTGCCCGTGCGCTTGAAGGGTACGTCCAATTCCCGGGCCACCTGATCGAATTCCCGGTTGCCCTCCACGCAGCATTGAGCCTTGAGGCTGCCGGTTTTATAGAGGAATCCGGCGTGCAGCATCCCGGTATTGCGGCCGCTGGTCTGGGTGCATACGTCGCTTTCTTTTTCCAGCACGGCTACCGAAAGCTGCCAGCGGGTCAGTTCCCGGGCGATGGCGCTGCCAATCACGCCGCCGCCAATGATGATGATATCGTAGGTCTGCATGGGCATTGCTCCTTTCCTGTCAAAAAAGGTTGCAAAATTGCTTCTTTTATTCTATCATACAGGCATATGAAACCATTGTCAACCTCGTATAAATGATAGATATGTTAGTTAAACTAATATAAAAGGAGAACGCCATGGATCTGCACCTGCTGGAAAACATCGTATGCATCGCGGATGAAAAAAGCATCACCCGTGCGGCGGAAAAACGGTTTGTCACCCAGAGCGCCTTGAACCAGCAGCTGCAGAAGCTGGAGGAGGAGCTGGGCGCGCCGCTGTTCATCCGCGCGCGAAGCAATTGGCTGCCCACCCCCGCGGGCGAAGCCTATTTGGCCGCTGCCCGGCAAATGCTGATGCTGAAAAAGGACGCCTACGCTCAAATTGCCGATTACGCCGAAAAAAGCAGCAGGCAATTGGCGGTGGGGCTGATCCCGGAGCGCGGCATCGATATGTTTACGGCGATCTATCCGGCCTTTCACGCCGCTTTTCCGCAGATGCAGCTGGAGCCCCTGGAATGCAGGGTCACGGTCATGCAGCGCATGATCTCGGCGGGGCAATTGGATCTGGGTCTGGCTACGCTGACGGAGGAGCAGCGGGACGGGAATATATATCACAGCATGGCGGAGGAAGAGATCGTGCTGGCCGTGCCCTTCGGCCATCCCCTGGCGGAGGGCGGGCGCGTGGACTGGCGGGAAGCGCGGGAAACGTCGCTGGCGCGGTTTGCCCAGGAACCTTTTGTGCGCATCTATCAGCAGTCCACGCTGTACGCCTTGACCGAAAAGCTGTTTGCCCAGGCGGGCTTCGCGCCGCGGGTGCTGTTTTCCACCGCCAGTAACCTGAGCAAATACCGTATCGTCTCCCTGGGGCTGGGCTGCGCTCTGCTGCCTGCCGTCTACGCGGCAAACGACGGCAGCGTGGTGTATTTTCGCCTGCCCTCCCGTCCCCGGTGGCAGATTACCATGTGCAGCCGAAGGGACGGCTATTTGGGGAGGGCTGGGCAGTTTTACCTGGAGCTGTGCCGCGAATACTGGCAAAAAAAGATGATCAGCTGAGCGAGACATTGCCCGACAGCTGATCGCATCATTATTCCGTTTTGACACCGGCGGCTTCTTTTTGTTTTTCCCGCCGCATGATCGGCCACCACTCTTTGAAAGCCAGCACAAAGGGAACGCCCATGCTGATGATCCCAAAGCACAGGCAGTTGATGAACTCTTTTTTCGCGCGTTTGTATTCTTCCGAATGCATTGCTCGTTGCCTCCTTGCGATGATATCATCTACATATTACGATGATTGCCCGCTAATTTTCCGGAAAGAATGGGCCAAGAGCGCGAGGCGCTTTACAAAAAAACGGATAGGCATGCTATAATGAAGGCGCTGTTTGGAGGGAGTGCCATGGAAAAAGAAAAAGCGTTCCGGAGGCCGGCGGAGCTGCTGCGTTTTATTCTGATCATGGGAGCGGCTGTGCTTCTGTCCATGGCGCTGTCCGGCATCAACGATGACAATAACCCCTTCGCCATGGCGGTGTTCATCCTGGCAGTAGCGCTGGTGGCGCGGTTCACCTCCGGCTACGCCTGGGGGATCGCCGCCTCCATCCTGGGCACCTTCTGCGTCAATTATATATTCACGTATCCCTTCTGGACCTTTGATATCACGTATCCCGGGTATGCGCTGACCGCCGCGGTCATGCTGATCGTTTCGGTCATCATCAGCGCATTGACCACCCAAATCAAGCGGCAGGAGCAGCTGCGCTTTGAGGCGGAAAGCGAAAAAATGCATGCCAACCTGCTGCGGGCCATCGCCCATGACATCCGTACGCCGCTGGCCTCCATGCTGGGGGCGAGCTCAGCACTGGAGGAGCAGGAGCTGCCGCCCGGGGATCAGAGGGTGCTCATCAGCGGCATCCGCCGGGACGCCCAGTGGCTTGTGCGGGTAACCGAAAACCTGCTTTCAGTCACCCGGTTCAGCGGCAATGTTTCGCTGCGGAAAGAGGATGAGGTGCTGGAGGAGATCATCGGCAGCGCGGTGCATAAATACCATGGGACAGCCAACGCTTTGCCCGTGCGCGTGGAAGCGCCCGACGATATTCTGATGGTGCCGATGGACGCCGTGCTGATCGAGCAGGTGCTTCTCAATCTGTTTGACAACGTCAGCGCCCATGCCGAAATGGCCACGCAGATCTGGGTTTGCGTCCGCTCTGTTCCGGGATGGGTGCGTGTTTCGGTGGAGGATGACGGCGCCGGGATCGACCGGGAGCGGATGGCGCGCATCCTGAAAGGCGCGCAGGTAGGCGAGCAGAACGATCAAAAGCGCGGCATGGGGATCGGTCTTTCGGTGTGCCGTTCCATCGTGCGCGCCCATCAGGGCGAAATGTATGTGGAGCATAGCAGCCGCGGCGGCTTGGCGGTGCGCTTTGAATTACCCTGCAAGGAGGCCGATTATGGCGGCGACGATCCGCAATAAAATATTGGTGATCGAGGACGATCCCGGGATCAACGCTTTTTTGAAAACCACCCTCACGGCGGAGGGCTATGATGTGCTGGCCGTTGCGGACGGCAAGAACGCCATGCAGATCATCGCTTCCCATTGTCCGGACTGTATCCTGTTGGATCTGGGATTGCCGGATATGGACGGAGGCGATATCATTCGCAGCGTGCGCGGCTGGACGCAGACGCCCATCATCGTGATCTCCGCACGCAGCATGGAACGGGATAAGGCGGCTGCTCTGGATCAAGGCGCGGACGATTATATCACAAAGCCTTTCGGCGTGGTGGAGCTGCTGGCGCGCATCCGCGCCGCTTTGAGGCATACCTTCACCATGGCGGAAAAGGATGAAATCGGATTGACCGGCGTTTATCGCGTTCATGACCTGGAGATCAATTACCGCAAGCACAGGGTAACGGTCAATGGAGCGGACGTCCATTTGACGCCTAATGAATTTCGCATCGTGGCCCTGCTGGGCAAGCATGCCGGGCGGGTCATGACCTATAAGGCCATGCTGCGGGAGCTCTGGGGGCCTTCCGTTGCGATGGATAACAAGATCCTTCGGGTGCATATGGCCAGCATCCGGCGAAAGATAGAAGCCGATCCCAATGAGCCGCGCTATATCTTTACCGAGGTGGGCGTGGGTTATCGGATGGCCGAAGACGAGGACGAATAAAAAAACAGCCGTCGGCAAAAACCGGCGGCTGTTTGCGTTTGCATGCGTTATTGCTTTGCAGCCTTGCGCTTCTGGCGCAGGGGCTTGGTGGCATACATCACCAGCACCAGGATGGCGATCGCCAGAAAGATCGCGCTGATGGGGCTGGTGAGGAAGGGGCCGAAGCTGCCCTTGGTGCGGATCATGCCGCGGCGGTAGTTCACCTCGGCCAGCGGGCCCAGGATGAAGCCCAGGATGAAGGGCGTGGAGGGGATATCCAGCTTCTTAAAGGCAAAGCCCAGCGCGCCGAAGATCAGGCAGGCGATGACCTGGCTCATGTTGTTCTTCAGCGCGTACGCGCCGATGGTGCACAGCACGAACACGCAGGGCAGCAGGATATACTTGGGGATGCTGAGGAGCTTCACGAAGACGCGCAGGCCGAAGAACTCCATGAACAGCATGATCACCGAAGCGATCAGCATGGCGGCGAAGATGCCGTATACCACGTCGGCCTGGTTCTGGAAGAGCAGCGGTCCGGGGGTCAGGCCATGAAGCGTTAAGGCGCCCAGCAGCATGGCCGTGGTGGTGTCGCCCGGGATACCCAGGGTGAGCAGCGGCACCATGGCGCCGCCGATGGTGGCGTTGTTGGCGGTCTCGGAGGCCACCACGCCATCGATGCGGCCGGTGCCCAGAGCGCCCAGCTCGTCGGCGTGCTTGTCGCTGTTCTTGGCCACGGTATAGGCCATCATGTTGCTGGTGCCGCCGCCGATGCCGGGCAGGATACCGATGCCCATGCCGATCAGGGCGCTGCGGACTGCGTTCCAGCCCTGGCTCCAGAACTCCTTCATGGTGAAGCCAAAGCCCTTGATGCCCTTCATGCTGGGCTGGGTGACCTCTTCGTCATTGTGGCGGCTGGTCTCGGCGGCGCTGATGATCTCGCCCACGGCGAACAGGCCCACCATGACGGCCAGCATGTCAAAGCCGCCCTTCAGCGCCGTCTGGCCGAAGGTGAAGCGCGCCGTGCCCTCGATGGCGTCGGTGCCCACGGTGGAGAACATGAAGCCGATCACGCCGGCCATGATGCCTTTGACCATGTTGCCGCTGGACAGCGTGGCGATCATCGTCAGCGAGAAGATGGCGATGGAGAAAAACTCGAAGTTGCCAAAGTTGATGGCCACGCGGGCGATCTGCGGCGCGATGAACATCAGAAGCAATGTGGAAAAGATGGTGCCCAGGAAGCTGAACACCACGCCCACGCCCAGGGCCTTGGCGGCCTGGCCTTTTCTGACCAGCGGATGGCCGTCAAAGCAGGTAGCCACAGAGGAGGGCGTGCCCGGGATATGCAGCAGGATGGCCGAGATCAAGCCGCCGGAGATGGCGCCGATGAACAGGGCCATGAGCAGCGTCATGGCGTTGGAGGACGTCATAGCGTAGGTCACGGGCAGGAACAGGGCGATGGCCATGGTGGCCGAAAGGCCGGGCAGCGCGCCAAACACGATGCCCACGGCCACGCCGATCAGCATCAGAAAGATGCCTGTGGGCGTCAGTACGGTGGCGAAGCCGCCGCCGATCAGTTGCAGGGTACTCATGATCTGTTTCTCCTTTCTACCGTACTCTAATCAGAATCCCAGCAGGCCTTCGATGACGCCGCGGGGAAG
>JAFUDW010000149.1 GCA_017464225.1 Clostridia bacterium
CGACCTCCTCGATGGAAGTGTATTTTACATCCGCAAACAGCCGTTTCATAGCCTCCGTGCAGTCCAGCGCGACAGCCAGCTTTGTCAGCGAAATCAAAGAAATTTGCCCCGTCGTTTCAAACCGCTTGATGCGGCCAAAGCTGACATTGCTTTTTTCGCTCAGCTGCTCCTGGGTCAGATTTTTCCGCTTGCGAATGCCGCGCAGCCGCTGCGCCAGGGCCAAATTGATTTCTTCCGGTGTTTCCCAAATAAAGCTCATATCTTCCTCCAAACAGCTCAAATATGATCTATTTCTGTTGGATTAACCATCAAACAGATCATATATTATCCAAAATCAGTATACCATATACTTTTGAAAAAGACAAGCGGATAAATAACTTGCCGATTCTTTCGCTAGTATTCTTATCGCTGTGTGGCTCCGAGAGCCGTTTTTATCCTGGCGGATGGAAGATTTGCCCTATGGGCGGTTTTTGCGACGATTACAAGCCAAAATACACAGCAAGTACACCGTATGTTGTATTTACAGGATTCGTATTGATACGATATATGGTGTACTTTTTATCTTTCTGTTTTTGCAGGCAATGCCACGGAACTTGAAGATACGTTTAGCCAATATTCGCTGAATTCTCAATGAGCTTAATCGTCGCGATGGGCAATCCCACTAATTTTGCTAGGCGGTATTGCGTCATGTTTCTTTGCGTTAAGAACGCTTTGATCGTCATGTTTACACCTCCTCATTTTCGTTATATCGGTTGACGGAAATACTGACAATGGTAATTACTGGGGCCTGTTCTTTTTTCTTATTTAGGGAGATACGGCATAACTTAAGTCATTTATTCGTCTAGTTCTTAATGAACTTGACACCTTTTTTCTATCTATATCGCTACAGCGATATAGTCTTTAACAAGAGGTACTGAAAGGGAAATGGACAAATGATAATAAGTTGGGAAGCAATAATAGAAAATTTTTTGCAATCTTTGGTAAAGACAGATTAGTGTGATTAAGCTAAAATAAAACCAACGTGATGCAGAAATATGAAAAGAAAGGAGAAGTAGGAATTTATCTATCCGCTGTCATTCCGTATAAAAAACAGTATTGAAGGGAGAAAAAGAATATGAAGAGACTATTGGCTGCATTGTTGGTATTGATGCTGCTCCTGGGCGTGATGTCTGTGGCAAGCGCGGAAAAGAAGAAGATCGTTTTCTGGGCGCTGGATCACGGCACGACGCGTAACAACTTTATCGAAGCGCTGGTGAACGACTATAATGCTCGCGAGGATTGTGAGTATGAAGTTGATCTGACTTGGTTCGACGAGACCTCTTACCGTCAGCGCCTGGCGGCTGCACGCGCCGGCGGCACCATGTGCGATATCTTCATGAACAACTATGGCAACATCCCTACGGACTGCAACAACGAGTATGCCATGCCGCTGAATGATCTGCTGCCCCAGGAGGTGCTGGACGATATCACGGCCAAGAGCTTGGTGACATACCGCGATGGCAAGATCTATGGTTACCCGATGTACGTGGAGCCCTGCACGGTCGCTTACTATAACAAAGACATGTTCGCCGCGGCGGGTATCGAAGAGTTCCCCAAGACCTGGGCGGAGTATCTGGAGGTGCTGCCCAAGCTAACCAATGAGTTCGTGTATGGCGGCCACTTCATGGAAGGTGTTTGGGACAACTGCTACAACCAGACTGCCGAGCATTATCTGCTCAACGATGACTGGACCGAGGCCAACTGCCAGGATCAGGGCTACGTCGACTTCCTGACCTTCATCAAGGCCATGTATGATGGCGGCTATGTGCCTCAGCAGAACCTGTACAGCCAGGCCGAGGGCTGGCGCGCCGTGGCAACCGAAGCCTGCGCGACTGCTTTCAGCGGCTCCTGGGGCGTGGACAGTCTGGTCCGGGATTATCCTGATATGCTGGATTCGATTGGCATTGCATCCTTCCCCGCTCCGACCGCTGACAGCGTATGGCACACCACCACCGGCGGCTGGGCTTGGCTGATTGACAGCAAGAGCCAGGTGGCCGAGGGCGCTGCTGACTTTATCGCCTGGGGCATCGGCGGCGATCCCGAACGCATGGCACAGCTGTACATCGATCTGAACTTCTCTACCTATTCTCCTCGTGCGTCCGTCAATGCCATCTTGGATAAGTATGCTGAGGAGCACGCTGGCGAGTTCGCCGTGGATGCGATGCGCTACATCAGTCAGAACATCGTGCCCTACTGCGTGGGTGAGCCGATTTACAGCATCGACATCACCGTGACCTATTGGATCACCATGCAGCAGGTGATGTGGAACGGTATGGATCCTGCCGATGCGCTGGCGGATTGCGCCGAGAAGATTAACACCTATCTGAAGAACAACGAATACTGGCAGTACTGCCCGTGATTGATAAGAACACGGTAGAACTGTAGAATGATGTCTCCGCGGGCTGCTGCAAGTGCAGCAGCCCGCGGATGTAATACGGGAAAGCGGGATGGTTATGGCAGGGAAAATGGAGAAGCATCAGCTGCCAACGGCACGAATGGATCATATAGCAGCATATTTAATGATCCTTCCGGCAGTGATCATCATGACGATTTTTTGCTATGCGCCTCTGTATAATTCGCTGAGTAAGTGCCTGACGGACTGGACTTTTTATAAGGAAACCAACTTCGTAGGGCTTCGGAACTTTGAGCTTGCACTCAAAAATGAGAGCTTTTTACAGTCGCTGAAGAATATTTGGTTCTTCGTGATTACGATCATTCCGATCCAAGTGACGCTGGGCTTCCTGTTTGCGCAGGCAATCAAAAACATGACGCGAAATGGCAGCTCTTTTGTCAAAACTGCGGTGTATGTACCGTCCGTCATCTCAGGTATCGTGGCGTCGATTATGTTTTCGGGCTTGTTCAATTACCAGGGTGGCTTGATTAATTATTTCTTGATCAAGCTGGGCGTGGGCCGCGTGGCATTCTTTACCAGCGTGCCGCTCTCCCGGTTGACGATCGACGTGGTCAGCATTTGGATGGGGGTGGGCAACACCTCGCTGATCATGTACGCAGGATTGATGAATATCCCGGTCAACTATTACGAGGCCGCGGAGATCGATGGCGCCAACGCCTGGAAGCGGATGATCTATATCACCCTGCCGTCGATGAAAAACGTGTTCCTGCTGATTGTGGTGCAAATGACTATTGGTGTGATCCAGATGTTCGATACGCCGTACCAGCTGACTGGCGGCGGCCCGTTCGGCAAAACGACCACGCCGATGCTGTATGTATACAATACATTTACCAGCAGTACGGATACCATGGGTTATACCATCGCCTGCTCCTTGGTGGTGATGGTGGTCGTGGTGATCTGCAACTGCATCGTTTTCCGGCTGATCCGTTCGGAAAAGTCGATGGATGAATAAGGGGGGACGGATATGGGCAATAAATCCAGGCGGATCGTATTCGTGATATTTTGCAGTATTGTAGCCGTACTGTTCGCCCTGATGGAGCTTTTCCCGCTGGTATGGAGTCTACTGGCCAGCTTTAAGGGGCCTAAAGAGGTTTATAAAATCAACCCGGTCGTGATCTTTCCCACCGTGTGGTATGTAAAAAACTATTCCACGCTGTTTACGGCCTCCACACATAACTTCGTTCGCTCGTATCTGCTAACGCTGGGCTGCGCCTTAGGATTTTCCGTGATGGCGATCTTCTTCAATTCAATCGCCGCATATGCCTTCGCCCGGCTTGATTTCCGCTTCAAAAAGATCCTGTGGGCCTACATCCTCTTCCCTATGTTCATCCCAGGCATCACCATTACGATTACCTCCTATGTGGTGTGCAACCAGCTGCATCTGTTGGATACGCTGTGGGTGCTGATCCTGCCCGGCTTGGTGGGTTCCTACGCGATCTTTTTCGTGCGCCAGTTCTTCCTCTCCATGCCGCGCGCCGTCGAGGAAGCCGCCCTGGTGGACGGAGCGGGGCGCTTCCGCATTTATTGGAACATCTTTTTGCCCTCCTCGGTGTCGCCCCTGGTGCTGATCGGCACGGGCGGCTTCACGGGCTTCTGGAACGGGTATCTGTGGCCTTCGCTGACAATCACCAGCCCGAACAAGGTGCAGATCATGCAGGTGGTGCGGTCCTTCAGCAATACCTATACCACCAACGCCGGCGCGGTCTACGCAGGGGCCGTGCTGGTGTGTCTGCCGCCACTGATCGTGTTCATGATCTTCCAGCGGTATATCATCAAGGGTATGCTGATTTCCGGATTGAAGTAAAGGAGGAAAAACACCATGGTCAGAAAAAGCCTCGCATGCTTGCTGTGTTTTATCCTGTTGCTTGGCGCTGCCATCGGAAAGGCTGAAGTTATGGAGGACCATTTTGCCCTGATTGGGTCGGAACTGCCTGAGGCCGTGATCGTTTATCCCTCAAAGAGCAATGTCAAGGCGCTGATGAAGGCCTTGGCAACCGAGATCGCGGATTACGCCGAAGCAAAAACCGGCATCAAGATCCAAGTGATTACCGACGATAAAATGGTGGAAAATGCCGTGGAGATCACCGTCGGCAGCGTGAACCGGGAAGAGGCGCAGGAGGCGCAGGCTCAGCTGCCGGAGAACGGCTATCGTATTGCACGCACATCCTCCGGCGGCGTGATGATCCTGGGCGCTGAGCAATATGCGCTGACCCACGCGGTTGATCTGTTCATCGCTGAGGAATTGCTGGTAAACGCGGACGGGGCGCTTTTTATCGACGATGCGCTGGACAGAAGCGGTACCTTGATGCTTTCTGACTGGGAGAAGGACGGGGCGAACATCGGGAACCGACAGCGTATGTCGGTCATCAAGGGGGTGAAGGGAGAATCCGCTGTATCCTCCCTGAAATCGATCAGCGGCATCCACACCATCATGCAGCTTGCGGGCGAGTATTCGATTAACCGTACCCGCAGCCGCTGGAACGTAGCGACCGCGGATATCGGTTGCATGTGCCTGCATAACGGCAAACTGTACTTTTTCTTCGGCGATACGCTGGGTGGGGCGCGGGGCCAGGATTGGCTGTACAGCAACGTGGTCGCCTATTCGACGGACTTTGATTATACAAACGGTATCCGCTTTGATGGTTACCTGACGGGCGAAAAAGGCCGCGTGGCCCCGGTGCTCCAGGGTGCGTTCGGCGCGCAGGGAAGGCCCAATGAATACACCTGTATCCCCACCGGGGCGATTTCCCTGAACGGCGCGCTGTATATGTGCTTCATGTCCGTTGCCCTTTGGCAGGGGGACGACTGGGACTGCAACTGCGGCGGCATCATGAAAAGCACGGATGACGGTGTGACCTGGCAGCGGCTGGAGATCAGCTGGCCTGGAGACAGCAAATTTTGTCAGATGGCACCGGTCTATAATGAAGCGGATGGCTATGTGTATGTTACCGGCATCACTGGCGGCCGCCTGAACAGCGCACGCATGATGCGTGTGCCCGCGGACCAGTATGAAGTGTTTGATGCCTATGAATACCTGGTCGGTTACGACGGTAACGGCCAGCCGCTCTGGAAGAGCGGAGAAGAGGGCCTCTATAACGATTTTGAGTTGATCCGCGGCCGGGTTTGGGAACCCTGCATGATGTACAATGAGTACCTGGGGGAGTGGATCGTATCCTATAAGGACGCGGCGGGGATCCAGCTGTATACGGCCTATTCGCCTGCCGGGCCTTATATGCGAGCTGCCTCGATTCCCTATGCGCACGATTCCTCAGCGGGTTATTACGCGGTGTTCATGCATCCCGCGCTGACCAGGGAGGGTGGCCGCAAGGTGGCTTTCCTGATCAGCTCCATGCACAACACGCCCGCTTATCCGGCGAAAAGCATTTGGGAAATACAGCTGATGGAAATGACGTTAAACAAATAAAAAGGAGAAGGTGATACGCATGAACAGTTCATGGAAAACGGACAAATGGTTTACCAGCCCCTGGAACGCTTCAGAGGATGCCCGGCGCAGCCTTTCCTTCCGTCCGAACATCCGGCTGCACGATGTGACACTGCGCGACGGCGAACAGCAGGCGGGTTTAATCTTTTCCCGTGAGGAAAAGATTGCCTTAGCGGAAAAGATTGCCGAGATGGGTATCCATCGCATCGAGGCAGGCATGCCTGTGGTGTCTGCTGAAGATCGGGCGGCTATTGAGCATATCGTCAAAATGAACCTGCCCGCGGAGGTCTTCGCCTTTTGCCGCTGCAGCAAGAGCGATATCCGCGCCGCGGCGGAAACGGGCGTCAAGGGTGTGGTGGTGGAGATCCCCTGCAGCCAGCACCTGATCGAAAAGGCCTACCGTTGGGATTTGGAGAAGGCGGTGGCGCTGTCCGTGGAGGCTACGGCCTATGCCCATGAATTGGGGCTTTATACAGTTTTCTTCCCCATCGACATGAGCCGTACCGATCTGGCCTGGGCCTTGAACCTGATCTCCCGCGTCGCCAACGAAGGCTATATGGATGCCCTGACGATCGTGGATACCTTCGGCGGGTTGAACATGCACGCGGTGCCCTATCTGATCAAAAAATTCAAGGATACCCTGCAAAAGCCGATTGAGGTGCACTTCCATGACGATTTCGGTCTGGGCGTAGCCAATACCATTATGGCGCTTGCCAGCGGCGCGGACGTGGCGCATACCACGGTCAGCGGCATCGGCGAACGAGCAGGTAACTGCTGCTATGAGCAATTGGCGCTCTCCCTGTTGACGCTCTACGGGGTGGACTTGAAGCTTAACTGGCAGGCGATGTACGAGCTTTCCGCCCTGCTGAAGAAGATCACCGGCATACCTACCCGTCCCAACCAGTGTATCACGGGCAAGAGCCTAAATCAGATCGAAAGCGGCATCATCACCTCCTGGTATAAAAATGTTTATCCGGATGATATGCTGGAGCTGACACCCTACCTGCCCAGTCTGGTTGGTGCACCGGAACCCTGCGTGGTGCTGGGCAAGGGCAGCGGGCTGCCGAGTATTGAGATCTATTTGGAACAGATTGGCGTGGAGTTGAGCGATACCGAGATGAAGCGCGAGCTGCTGGGGCTGGTCAAACAGGCGGCGGCGAAGAAGCACGGCCTGCTGGAAAAGAGCGAGTTTGAACAGATCGTACGGGATTATTTGAAGTAAAGGAGATAAAGCGATGAAAGAATATCAGCTCTATATCAACGGAGAATTTGTGGAGAACGGGAACCGGGAAATGCTCGACGTGCTGAATCCCTCGACGGAGGAGGTGCTCTGGCGGGTACCGGTCGGAACGGCCGAGGATGTGGATGCCGCGGTGAAGGCGGCCGCCTGTGCGCAGAAGCAGTGGGCAAAGACCGCGCCGAATGCCCGGGCGGACATTTTCCGCGAATTGGCCG
>JAFUDW010000013.1 GCA_017464225.1 Clostridia bacterium
CGTCGCCTTGCCGGTAAATGGGGCGGATATAGCGCTCCATCAGCGCGTTTTTATCCTCGCCCACCTCCACAAAATGGGTCTGCACGGCATAGCGCTGGTAGCGGTTCCCGTCCCGGCCGGTCAGGATGCCGCGATCATAATATACAACGCCGTTTTCCTCCCGGCGGGTGCTTTCCACATTGCGCGATTCACTGCCCATGTTTTTTTCCTCCGTGTTTATCATCTTGCCCTATTCTACGCTGTTCCATGCGGTTTGTCAATTTGATGGAGACTCACCACAGGATGACGTCGGTCACTATGTCGTCCATCAGGGCGATCACGGCGGTTTTTCCCTTATCGCTCATGCCCTGGGGCGCGATGGATTCGCTGTTCATGGGGGTGAGCATGCCGTTCTTTTGCAGCACGGTGAAATCGCGCACGGAGGTGAGCTTTTTACAGGCCGCCACATAGCTGCCGGTGCTGCCGTTTTTGTTGAAGGGCATGATGCGCGCGCCCTTGCCGCCGCGGCCCTGGGGATCGAGCATGGCGCCGGGCACGCGCTTGGCGTAGCCGCATTCGGTGAACAGGAGCAGCTGATCGGAATTGGAAAGCGTGCCGGCTGAGAGCACCTCGTCGCCCGATGCAAGGGCGATGCCCTTGACGCCGCCGCTGGCGCGGCCCTGGGCGGGCACGCTGTCCAGGGCGAAGCGGATGCTCATGCCGCCGCGGCTGACAAAATAGGCGTCGGCGCGTTCGGCGCACAGCGCGACCGCGATCACGGCGTCGCCATCCTTGAGGGAGAGAGCGGCGAAGCGCGCACGGCGCACGGCGTATTCCTTGGCCGGGCTGCGCTTGACCAGGCCGTTTTTGGTAAAGAACAGAAGATCGGGCAGCAGATCAAAGCCGCCGGGGGCGATATCCAGGATATGGACGCAGCTTTCGCCGCTTTCAAAGCCGTTCAGGATGCCGGTCAGCGCCACGCCGCGCTCCTTGGGGCGCAGGCTGTCGGCGATTGCGGTCACCGGCAGCATATAGCACTGGCCGCGGTCGGTGAAGAACAGCAGGGTATGATCGGTCTGGGTGCGCAGAAGGAAGCGGGGCATATCGCTTTCCTGGGTGGAAAGATCGATCTTTTCAAAGATGCGCGGCAGCATGCGGCGCAATTGCCCGCCCCGGGTGTAGAGCACCACGCAGTCCTCGGGCACGGGCAGATCGTCCTTTTCGTCCTCCTCGGGCGCGGCGGCGGGATCCTCCCGCAGGATGGTGGTGCGGCGGTCGTCGCCAAATTTTTCGCCGATCTCGGCCAGCTCTTTTTTGATCACCTTGAGCAGTTTCTTTTCGCTGGCCAGGATGCCCTCCAGCTCTGCGATGGTCTTTTCCAGCTGGGCAAATTCGTTTTGCAGCGCCAGTATCTCCAGACCGGTCAGCCTTTGCAGGCGCAGGTCCAGGATGGCCTGGGCCTGAAGCTCGGTGAAGCCGAACTGAGCGCACAGACGCTCCCTGGCTTCCTTGCCGTTTTTGCTGGCGCGGATGGTTTTGATGATATCGTCCAGGATATCCACCGCGCGGATCAGACCTTCCACGATGTGCGCCCGGGCCTTGGCATTTTCCAGGTCGTAGCGGCTGCGGCGGGTGATCACGTTTTTCTGGTGATCGATGAAGGCGTCCAGCAGCGGGAGCAGCCCCAGCTGCATGGGCTTGCCATCCTTGATGGCCACCATGTTGACGCCGTAGGTGATCTGCAGGTCGCTGTATTTATACAGCTTTTGCAGGATCTTACCGGCGTCAAAATCCTTTTTGATCTCGATCACGGCGCGCAGGCCGCTGCGGTCGCTTTCATCCCGGATGTCGTGGATGCAGGAGAACATGGCCTTTTTTTCCTCGGAAACCTTGAGGATCTTGGCCAGCATATCGGCTTTGTTGACGCCGTAGGGGATTTCGGTGATCACGATGAGGGAACGGCCCAGGGGACCCTTTTCAATGTGCGCCCGGGCGCGGAGCGTCAGCTTGGCGCGGCCCGTCTCGTAGGCCACGCGCAGCTCGGGCGTATCCAGCAGGATGCCGCCGGTGGGAAAGTCCGGACCCGGTAGCAGGCGCATGAAATCATCCAGACCGGCCTTGGGATCGTCGATGCGCAGGTTGACCGCAGCGATGACCTCCCGCAGGTTATGGGTGGGAATATTGGTGGCCAGGCCCACGGCGATGCCGGTGGCGCCGTTGACCAGCAGGTTGGGATACCGGGCGGGCAGGATATCGGGCTCCTTCAGCGTATCGTCAAAGTTCAGGCTGAAGGGCACGGTGTCCTTGTCCAGATCGCGCAGCATCTGAAGGGCCAGCGGGGCCATGCGGGCCTCGGTATAGCGCATGGCGGCGGCGCTGTCGCCGTCCAGCGAGCCGAAATTGCCGTGGCCGTCCACCAGCGTTTCCCGCATGCTGAATCCCTGAGCCATGCGCACCAGGGCGTCGTATACGCTGCTGTCGCCGTGGGGATGGTATTTGCCCAGGCAGTCGCCCACGATGCGCGCGCACTTGCGGTGGGGCTTGTCCGGCGTGTTGCCCAGCTCCATCATGGTGTACAGGATGCGGCGCTGCACGGGCTTTAAGCCGTCCTCCACCCGCGGGAGCGCGCGCTCCAATATGACGTGCTCGGCATAGGGCATCATGCTCATATGCATCACGTCCTCCAGCGGCATCTGGATGATCTCATGGGGATTGACGGGCGGCGGGGTTTGGGTGGTTTTGGGCATATATAAGGCTCCTTGCTGCTCGGGATTTTCTTTTTCGGCGATATTGACAGGATTAGGCTTCTTAAATATAATAAAGACAGGGAGCTAGTGTCCCGCGAAGTTTATCACCTGCTGGTGATAAACCTTACAAAGCCACCGCGCATCGGCAATACGCGGTGGCTTTTGCTGTGCGTTACTTCTTTGTTAAGCCATTGATGACTTCAATCAGCTTCAGCAAGAACGTCATAGACGTGATACAAATCATGACGATTTCATATCCGCTCATGCACATCACCTGCTTTCATTGGTATTCCAGCAGGCACAAGCTCCGCGTATGTCTCCCTGTCTGCCGCCTGATTTCTCGGGCGGCAGATTAATTATAGTAGACAGAATCTTTTACAGTCAAGCATAAATATCTTTTTAAAGCAATAACTAACAATCACATATATTAAAGGAGCTTTTGCACTTTATATATTTTAATTCACCTGCGCCTGGGCGTGCTGCTCGAAGGTGTCTTCTTTGTTGAACTCGGCGTGGTTGATGATGTATTCGCGGCGGGGATCCACCTTGTCGCCCATCAGGATGGTGATGATTTCGTCCTCCCGGGCGGCGTCCTCCAGCGTGACGCGCATGAGCCTGCGGTTGGCCGGATCCATGGTGGTCTCCCAAAGCTGCTCCGGGTTCATTTCGCCCAAACCCTTGTAGCGCTGGATGGTATAGTTCTTTTTGCCCTCGGTGAGCTTGCGCAGGGCTTTGTCGTCGTAGGCGTATTCCTGGATGCCTCCGGGCCGCTTGACCAGATACAGGGGCGGCATGCCGATGTATACGTGGCCCTGGGCGATCAGCTCCTTCATATAGCGGTAGAAGAAGGTGAGCAGGATGGCGCGGATGTGCGCGCCGTCCTGGTCGGCGTCGCTTAAAATGATCACCTTGTGGTATTTGAGGGCGCTGATATCAAAGTCCTCGTCAATGTTGGTGCCCAGCGCCGTGATCAGGCTGCGGAATTCCTCGTTTTGCAGCACCTGATCCAGCCGCTTCTTTTCGGCGTTCAGCGGCTTGCCGCGCAGGGGGAGGATCGCCTGGAAATGCCGGTCGCGGCCCTGCTTGGCGCTGCCGCCGGCGCTGTCGCCCTCCACGATGAACAGCTCGTTTTCCACGGGCTTGCGGCCTGTGCATGCGCTGAGCTTGCCCACCAGCGGCGCGGCTTCCAGGCTGTTGCGCTGCCGCGCCACGTCCCGGGCCTTGCGGGCTGCCTCCCGCACCTTGGCGGATTTGACGGCCTTTTCGATGATCTTCTGGGCCAAATCGCCGTTTTTCAGGTTTTCCAGAAACTCGTACAGCTGGGCGGTCACGATGGCCTCCACCGCGGGCTTTACCTCGCTGTTGCCCAGCTTGCCCTTGGTCTGGCCCTCAAACTGCGGGTTTTTGACCATGACGGTGACCACGGCGGTGAGCCCCTCCCGGAAGTCCTCGCCCGCCAGGTTGGCGTCCTTTTCCTTCAGCGCGCCGATCTTGCGGGCGTAATCGTTGAAGGCTTTCGTCAGCGCCGTGCGGAAGCCCATTTCATGGGTGCCGCCCTCGCCTGTGGGGATGTTGTTGACGTAGCTGAACACGCTTTCTGTGTAGCTGTCGGTATACTGCATGGCCACGGAGCAAAGGATATCATCTCTTTTGCCCTCCAGCAGGATGGGATCGGCATGCAGGGGCGTTTTATTCTGGTTCAGGTATTTGACGTAATCGCTGATGCCCCCGGCATAGCAGAATTCCATCTGCTTTTTATCGTCCTCCTTGGCGCGTTCGTCAATGAAGGTGATCTTGAGCCCCTTGTTCAGATAGGCCAGCTCCCGGAGACGGCGGGACACCGTTTCGCTGTTGAAGCGGTGATCCTCGGTAAATATGTTTTCATCGGGCATAAAGCGCACCAGCGTGCCGCGCTTGCGGGTATTGCCCAGCTTTTCCAGCCCGCTCACCGGCTTGCCGGCGTGCCATTTCTTTTCCTTTTCATCCCAAAGCGTTTCAAAGCGCATCTGGTAATGCGCCCAATCCCGGAAGGAATCCACCGTCATCCATCTGGACAGGGCGTTTACCACCGAGGCGCCCACGCCGTGCAGGCCGCCTGAATATGCGTAATTGTTGTTGTCAAATTTGCCGCCCGCGTGCAGGCGGGTATAGATCAGCTCAATGCCGGTGATGTGGTACTGGGGATGCTCGTCCACGGGCACGCCGCGGCCGTTGTCCCAAACGCTGGCGCTGCCGTCCTTGTGCAGCGTCACCACAAGCTCTGTGGCAAAGCCGCCCAGAGCCTCGTCGATGCCGTTATCCACGATCTCCCACAAAAGATGGTGCAGCCCCCGGACGCTGGTTGTGCCAATGTACATGCCCGGACGCATGCGCACGGCGTCCAACCCCTCCAATACCTGGAGCTTTCCGGCGTTGTAGCTGTTCTCCTGCGGCCTGATCTGCGTCATGAGTGGTTCCTCCCGTGCAAGATTGCGTAACGATTTATTATACCATATATTGGGGCGGAATGTCAAAAGAATGCAAACATTTAGACATATTTCATCGAAGATCGACATATAACTGTAAAAGATTGACAACAAAAAACGCCCTTGCGGGGCCGAAAGGCGATCGCCCGGGCAGCGCTCGATCGGTCCTGATGGGGACAAGGCGCAGGCGGATTCCCTTTTTCATACTGTATCATACTGCGCTTTACGCAAAAGTCAAGCCGCGGACGTTGCGGGAAGGCGCAAAAAACGGTATAATAAGCGCGAGAACCTGCAATTTAACGGAGAAAACGCATGACGGACGAGAAAAGATATGCCATGATCGCCACCGCCGCCGCCGGGCTGGAGGGGCTTTGTAAGCGGGAGCTACTGCGGCTGGGCTTTGAAGACGCCAAGGCCGAGCTGGGCGGCGTGCGCTTTACAGCGACGCTGAGCGAGGCGTTCCGGGCCTGCATGTGGCTGCGCACGGCGGACCGCGTGCTGCTGGTGATGGCGGAGGGCGAGTGCCGCAGCTTTGAGGCGCTTTTTCAGCTGGTGAAGGCCGCGCCCTGGGAGGAGCTCCTTCCCCGGGATGCCGCCATGCCGGTATCGGGCCGCTGCGCCCGCAGCCAGCTCATGAGCGTGCGCGACTGCCAGGCTGTCGCCAAAAAGGCCCTGGTGGAGCGCATGATGAGCGCGTACCGTACCCATTCCCTGCCTGAGAGCGGGGCCAGGTTCCAGATCGATGTGGCGCTGCACGGCGACGTGGCCCGGGTGACGCTGGATCTGTGCGGCGACGCGCTGAACCGCCGAGGCTACCGCACCTGGAACGGCGAAGCGCCCCTGCGGGAGACCGCCGCCGCCGCGCTGGTGACGCTGTCGGGCTGGCGCGGGGATACGCCGCTGCACGATCCCTGCTGCGGCACGGGCACGCTGCTGATCGAGGCGGCCTTCCTGGCCGCTCATCGCGCGCCGGGGCTTACCCGGGCTTTCGATGTGGAAAAGTGGCCCTGCGCCGACGCTTCGGCGCTGCGGGAAGTGCGTGAGGAGGCAAAAAAGCGGTTTGATCCCTCCCTGATCCCCGCCGTCAGCGGCAGCGATATCAGCGAGGACGCGCTGACGCTGGCCCGCCGGCATATCCGGCAGGCCGGGCTGGAGGGAAAAATCAAAGTATTCCAGCGCGATCTGCGCGACCTGCAGCTGGAGGAAAAGGAGATTTGCTTCCTCGCCAACCCGCCCTATGGCGAACGGTTGGGCGACAGGAAACAGTGCGAAGCGCTGTACCGGCAGATGAAGCCGCTGCTGTCGCGCCATCCGGGCAGCCGCCTGTGCGTGATCACCAGCCACCCCGGCTTCGAGCGGGTGGCGGGTATGCGCGCGCTGAAAAAGACGCGCCTGTACAACGGCAGGCTGGAGTGCAATTTCATGCGGTTCTGAAAGGCCGCTTCAAAAATAACCACGAAAGGGTGTTGACGATGTTCGAACGCGCCGCTTATGAAGAGCGCGTCCGCTGGTTCCGGGAAGCGCGCTTTGGCATGTTCATCCATTGGGGACTCTACGCGCTGCCCGCCCGAGGCGAATGGGTGCGCAGCAACGAGCGCATGCCCGAAAGCCAATACCTGCCCTATTTTGACGCCTTTGAAGCGCCGGATTTTGATCCCAGGGCCTGGGCCCGGGCGGCGCGGGGAGCGGGTATGAAGTACGCCGTGCTCACCGCCAAGCACCATGACGGCTTCTGCCTGTTTGACAGCAAGCTCACCGATTTCAAGGCCACCAATACGCCCTTTGGCCGGGACGCCGTGCGCGAATTTCTGGACGCCTTCCGGGCCGAGGGGCTGAAGGTGGGCTTATACTACTCGCTGCTGGACTGGCACCATCCCGACTATCCCCATGCCGGAGATCTGCACCATCCCGACCGCGACCGGCCGGGCGTCACCAACGAGGGCCGGGATTTTGACCGGTACCTGGATTACATGCACGGTCAGGTGCGCGAGCTGGCGACCGATTACGGCAGGATCGATATCTTCTGGTTTGATTTCTCCTACGGCGCCCTGCGGGGCGAGGCCTGGCGCGCCACCGAGCTTGTGCGCATGGTGCGGTCGCTCCAGCCCGGCGTGCTGATCGATAACCGCCTGGAGGTCAGCGGCGTGGGCTTTGGCAGCCTGCTTACCGGCGATCCCGCCGAGTTCAGCGGCGATTTTGTCAGCCCGGAGCAGATCATCCCGCCCGGGGGCATCACCGATGTGAACGGCAGGGACGTGACCTGGGAAGCCTGCGTGACCATGAACAACAACTGGGGCTACTGCGCGGAGGACCGCTTTTTCAAGCCCGCCTCCATGCTGATCCGCAAGCTGGCCGAATGCGTCAGCAAGGGCGGTAACCTGCTGCTCAACGTGGGCCCGGACGCCCGGGGACGCATTCCGCCGGAGAGCCTTGCCATCCTGCGCGAGATCGGCCAATGGATGGAAAAGAACGGCGAAAGCATTTACGGCTGCGGCAAGGCCGGCATTGCGAAGCCCGAGTACGGGCGCCTGACCCGGAAAGGGAACACGCTGTATTATCACATGATGGATATGCCCATCGGCTACCTGCCCCTGGAGGGCGTGCCCGCCGGCCGCCCCTTTACCGCCCGCTGGCTGGGCGCCGGGCGGATCGCCGATACCCGATCCGACTGGGTCAGCGGCAATTATCCCCATCTGGCCTTCGCCGCCCTGGGGCCCGATCCCGTGCCGCCCGACGCGGCGGACACCGTGCTGGCCATCGACCTGGGCGCGGAGTGACCGAAAGGCTCGTCAACTGTTATTAAATTGTAACAAGTTTTTACGAAAATATTATTTTTCGCTTGCAAATTTATGCTGCATGGCATATAATAAAAGCTGAAATATTATCTTTCTCACTTAGAACGCAAGAAGGATGGTTGGCTGCGATGAAAAATCTCAAGCTTTTATTGGTGTTGGCGTTTGCCCTGACGCTGATGCTTACCCTGGCGCCGTCGGCGATGGCCACCGAGGATACGGTGGTCCCCGTGACCTCGGTCAACGTATCGCCCTCCTCGCTGACGCTCACTGTCAACGGGTCGGAATCGCTGATCGTCACGGTATCCCCCGGCGATACCACCCAGACCGGCGTGGTTTTCCGCTCCAGCGACAGCTCGGTGGCCACGGTGGATGCCTCGGGCCGGGTCACCGGCGTCAAATCGGGCAGCACGATCATTTACGCCACCTCTGTGGATAACATCGGCGTGTGGGGCTACTGCAACGTCCGCGTGCTGGAGAATACCAAGATCAGCCTGAATAAATCCCATGTATCGCTGCAGACCGGCTACACCGAAACGCTGTACGCCGACGTGAGCCCCAACGAAATTTTGGGCATGGGCGTCACCTTCCGCAGCAGCAATCCCAACGTGGCCGTGGTTTCCAATAACGGCAACGCCTCCACCGTGGTGACTGCGGTGGGCCCGGGCACAGCCACCATATACGCCATCGCGGGCGACGATACCATGGCCACCTGTTCGGTGTCGGTGGGCACGCTGGTGACCGGCGTCAAGCTGAGCAGAAGCAGCTTTTCCATCAATACCGGCTCCACCACATCGCTGACGGCCACGGTGGAGCCCAGCAACGCCACCGATAAGAGCGTTACCTGGAAATCCAGCAATACCAACGTGGTCACCGTGGATAACAACGGTAATATCACCACTTGGGAAGCCGGTTATGCCGTCGTCACCGCCACCTCCGAAAACGGTATTTCGGGCACCTGCTCCATCACCGTGGTGGGCGTCAGCGTCACCCATGTGCCCACGGCAACGCCTTCTCCCACGCCACGGCCTACCCTGGCCCCGGGCGTGACGGCCACGCCTCCTGCTGGCGGCGTGACGGCCTACGTCAATACCGTCAAGGGCAGCCTGAACCTGCGCGCCACCGCCAGCTCCAGCGGCACCATCCTGACCACCATCCCCGAAAAGGGCGCCTTTACCCTGCTGGAAAAAGGCTCCAGATGGTGCAAGGCGTGGTACAAGGGCGTGACCGGCTATGTGATGACCCAGTATGTGCGCTTCGATAAGGAGCTGCCCACGCTGGCGCCCGGCGTCACTCCCACGCCCTCTCCCGTAGTCACCATGGCGCCCGGCTCGCCCAACGGCCAGCTCGCTTATGTGAACACCGTCAGCGGCAGCCTGAACATGCGCGCCACTGCCAGCACCGGCGGCACCGTGGTGCGCCGGATCCCCGAAAAGGCCGCCTTTACCGTGATCACCTACGGCGACACCTGGTGCCATGCCTGGTATAACGGCAGCAGCGGCTACGTGATGACCAAGTATGTGCGTCTGGCCAGCGCCACGGCTACGCCTTACGGCGTCACCGCTACGCCCAGGCCGGCCACCGGCATGACCCCCTCGCCCGAACCGCTCACCGGCAGCGTGGCCCGGGTCTCCACCAAAAACGGCGGCAGCCTGAACCTGCGCAGCGCGGCCAGCTCCACCTCCACCCGTGTGCGGCTGATCCCCAACGGCACGGTCATCAACATTTTGCAGTACGGCAAGGAATGGTGCTACGCCAGCTATAACGGCTCCACCGGCTATGTGATGACCAGCTTCCTGAGCCTGGGCACCGGCGTGAACTCCTCCGGCGCTAAGAGCACCAGCGCGCCTTCGGCGGCCGCCACCGTGCCCGTTTCTACCGGCAGCACCAAGTATGCCCAGGTCAATACCGGCAGCGGCGGCCTGAACCTGCGCAAGGGCGCGGGCGCCGGGTATGCCCGCATCACCATCATCCCTAAGGGCGCCTATGTGACCCTGATCAGCGAAGGTACCGTATGGAGCCAGGTCAATTACAACGGCACTACGGGCTATGTGATGAGCTATTATTTGAAAAAGCTGTAAGCCTTTCAGCGAATTTTGGACCGCCGGTCGGGTTTCCCGCCGGCGGTTTTTCCTGCGCTGAGCTTGACAACCCGGGCGAACTCAATTACTATAATATGTATAATCATGGACGGGCGAATGTCCGCTGCAGATGCTGTACGGAGGCGTAAATGAACGTTTGGGACAGGCTTCCAGCCTACCTGAGGATCAAAAAGGAACTGATCGATGAAATCACATCGGGCGCGCGCGCGGTGCATTCCCGCCTGCCATCGGAGGACGAACTGTGCAAGCGGTTCAGCGTATCTCGGGGTACGGTCCGCCAGGCGTTGAGCGAACTGTCCAACGATGGATATATCTATAAAGTCCATGGAAAGGGCACCTTTGTAAAAGCCCATGAGTATGAGCATTCCATCGATACCTCCAGGTTTGTTTCCTTTTTGGACGATCTGGTGGAAAAGGGCGTGCAGCCCTCGGTGGAGGTGCTCGGCGTGTGCCGGGAGAAGCCCGCGGAGTGCGTGGCCAGCTTCCTGGATGTTTCCGCTGAGGAGGAGAGCGTATTTACCGTGCGCCGCCGCCGCGCGGTGGGCGAAAAAATCATCATGTACAGCGAAAACCATCTGCCCTGCTATATTTATCCCAATATGCTGGATGACGGCAACGATTATATTTCGCTGTACGCCACGCTGAACCTGAAGCAGAATATCCGGGTGGATAAGGGCATGCGGCTGATGCAGGCCATGGGCGCGCCGGAGCATATCGCGCGCGTCATGGAAATTGAGCCCGGCGCGCCGGTCATGTACGTTCAGCAGATCGTTTACGATAAGCAGGACCGCTGCGTGGACTGTGCCGATATCTGGCTGCGCAGCGAATACTTCCGCTTCAAGGTTTCCATGCGCCGCAGGCAGCAATGAAGCCTGATACTGAACCTGATAAAAACAATATATCGAAAAACAGAAATTTGACGGGGATGCTTCCGCGCTTTTTTCTGAGAAGAAAGCTGCAAAGAAGCACCGGGCGAACCGGCTCGAAATAAAAAACAAACAATGTGCGCCTGTAACTTGAATGTAGCAAAGAGAGCTTCCAGGCAGTAGAAAAGCCGAAGGCCAGCCGAAAAATAAGCTTGCTTATTTTTCGGTCTGTCCTACGGCTTTTCGCTGTGCGCTTTGCGCACAGCATACACGGCTTTGCCGTGCTGCCTGGAAGCGGTGACTGACGTCTTTGTTTTTCTTTGTGTTAGTTGCTTTTACGGCGATAAACGCTGCCTCTTTTGGTCCTTTTCTGGGCTCCAGAAAAGGACGCCCTCGTTCGCTCCCCTCCCATCAAATCTCTGTTTTCAGATATCAGGGCCCGGCATGCGCGGGACGGCGAAAAGGACGTCGGGAAATGGCTTCCCGGCGTCCTTCTTTTAAAGGGAGGAACGGTGGTATTGTACCGGCGCGGCTTTACAGCAGCGCGCCGGACTTTTTCAGCGTTTCCTGAACCTTGGCGATATCCACCTGCCTGGGCAGCACACCGTCCCGGATGGCCTGGGCAGCCGCCGTTCCGACAGCCTCGCCCTGGCTCATGACAGCGCCCATGATGCGGGCTGTTCCCATGGCCTCGTGGGTGGCCGAAAGGCACCGGCCCGCCACCAGCAGGTTTTCTACGCCCACAGGCAGGAGGCAGCGGTAGGGGATGGAATAGGAGCCGCCGTCCTTGATGAACTGGAACTGTGTTCTGCCGCCTTTGGGATCGTGGATATCGATGGGGTAAGCCCCACGGGCCACCGAATCCTCAAACTCCCGACCGGACAGCACGTCCTCCTTTTGCAGCACGTAATCGCCCACAATGTTCCGGCTTTCGCGGATGCCCACCGGAGCGGTATAGAGCAGGTAGCATTTTTCCATGCCGGGCACCTGCTTGCGCAGGGCGGTCAGCAGGTCGTGCACGTGGCGGCGCTCGGAGAGCTCGGCCACCGACAGATCCTCGGCCAGCGTGCCGTCTATGCCGGTGGTGCGCGTGGCGTTGATGTAAAGCAGCCCGGCGCGGACCGAAATGGCCGTAAAGGTCACTTCCTCGCCGTGAAGCCCCACAAAGTGTCCGGCC
Source organism: Clostridia bacterium (assembly GCA_017464225.1). The sequence continues at coordinate 12,129 of JAFUDW010000013.1, forward strand.
ATATGGATCAGGCCGACAGAGGGATCGTCCAGCCGCGGGCCCATCAGGATCCGGTTGTGCCATTCTCCCCATCCGGTAATGCCTTCGCCCTTGCGCATGGCCTCATAGACCCGGGCGGTATCCACGCCGCCCAGCGTAAAGAGCATGGAAGCGTTTTGCTTGTGCGGCTTTTGCTCCATGGGCACGCCGCAGCGGTAGGCGATATCGGCGTCGCCCGTGGTATCGATGAATATTCTGGCGGTATACAGGCTTTTGCCCGTTTTGTTGACGGCCTCAATGCCCTGCAGGCGTTCGCCGTCCATGTACACGTCGCTGACGAAGGTATGGAACAGCACCTCCGCGCCGGCCTCTGTCAGCATTTCCTGCGCCACATATTTATAGGTTTCGGGCTCGTAAGGCGTAATGGAGAAACGGTAGCTTTCATCCATCCAGGTCGCGCCGAAACAGCCGTCCAGCGACCCCTGTTCCGCTTTCATCCGTTCCACCAATTCCTGGGGAATGCCGGCGTTCACCCGTTGATCCCTGCCATCAAACATTCCCAGGAAAGGCAGCCCCGTTACGGCGGTTCCGCCAAGATGTCCCTCCTTTTCTATGACCAGCGTGCGCGCGCCGCCCCGGGCGGCGGCAATGGCTGCCGTTACGCCCGCGGTACCGCCGCCCAATATGATGACGTCATAATCTTTTTTCATCTGGCTACTCTTTCCTCCGGTGCAGGCTGTCCCGCCCGGATCGCTTTTCATCAGGGGAGCGCGTTTCAGTTGCCCGTGGGCAGATCCAGATCCTTCCACAGCGCTTTGAGGGCCTCGTTGGCATCCTTATAGATGGTCTCGATCTCCTCGGCGTCGTAGTACTGGATGGGCAGTCCGGCGTCCACGCCGGCAGCCTGGATATATTCCTCGCTGGTGCAGACCTTTTTCAGGGCTTCGCGCAGGGTGCTCAGCACGTCTTCCGGCGTTCCGGCAGGCGCTGCCAGCGTGGTGTAATTGCCCATCAGCACGTCGTAGCCCAGCTCTTTCAGCGTGGGCGCGTCGGGGAACAGCGGGTTGCGCTCGGCGCCCATGGTGGCCAGCACGATCACCTGGCCGTCCTTGCTCTTCTGCACCACGTCGGCCACGTTGCATACTACGCTGTCGATGTGGTCGCCCATCAGCGCCACCAGCGAAGGCGCGGTGCCCTGGAACATGGTGTCCACAAAGGTCAGCCCGGTTTCATGCTGCATTTTCAGCGAAGCCAGATGGTCGTCCGCATAGGCGCCGGAATTGCCCAGGGTGATGGTGCCGGGGTTGCTCCGCGCGGCCTCAAACAGGTCGTCAATGGTTTTGTAGGGTCCGGTGGGCGATACCACGATCAGGTTTTCGTGATAGATCACGTTGCCGATGAAGGCGAAATCGTCCATGGTATAGTTGGTCTTGCGGTTCAGGGGGATGGACATGGTGGCCGGGGCGTTGATATAGCCCAGCGTGTATCCGTCCTTTTTGGCGGTGGCAACGCCTGTGTAGGCGATCTCGCCGCCGGCTCCGGCGTAGTTCTGCACCACCACGGGCTGGCCCAGCTCCTTGCTCAGGTACTCGGCCACCACGCGGGCGATGATATCCGACGCGCCGCCGGCGGCATAGCCCACCTGGGTTTCAATGGAGCGGGTGGGATAGTCCGCCGCCAGGGCGGCCGTTCCGGACAGCAGGGTGAGAACCAACAGGCATACGAGCAGCTTTTTCATGGAAACATACCTCCTTTATATTTGCAGCGCTCCCTGGCGCTGTCATTTCAGGCGGAAGCGGCCTTTTTGGCCTTTGCTTTGTGATGGCCCCATACCGTGTATACGATGGAGGCCACGGTGATCAGGATAAAGGCGACGCAGATGGGCCGGGTGAAGAACAGCAGCAGATTGCCCCGGAAAATGGTGTTGCTCTGCAGGAAGGCGTCCTCCCCGATGGGGCCCAGGATGATGGCGATCACCGCCGGGGCCAGCGGCAGCCCGTGCTTGCGCATGAAGTATCCGGCCACGCCCAGCACCAGCATGACGCCCACGTCAAACAGCCTGTAATTGAGCGCGTAGGAGCCCAGCAGGGCAAAGGTGATCACCAGGGGGACCATGATGGTTTTTTTGACGTTCAGGATGCGCATGAACAGGCGGATGCCTCCAAGGCCGATGCCCAGCATGACGATGTTGGCGATGATCAGTCCGAAAATGATGGAATACGTTACCGGCGCGTTGGCGCCCTGGAACATGGAGGGGCCGGTGCTGATGCCCTGGATCATCAGCGCGCCCAGGTAGATGGCCGTCTGCGCGCTGCCCGGGATGCCGAGGCACAGCAGCGGCACCATGGAACCGCCCTCCACGGCGTTATTGGCCGCCTCGGGAGCGGCCACGCCCTCGATGATGCCGGTGCCAAACTGATCCTTCCGTTTGGACCAGCGGCGGGCCTCGTTATAGGATACGAAGCAGGCCACGGGCGTGCCAACGCCGGGAATGATGCCGATCAGCGTGCCGATGACCGAGGAGCGCAGCCAGGTGGGCAGCAGGCTGCGCGCTTCCCTGCGGGAAAGCGAAACCTTGCCAAATTCAAGCTTGCTGTAATCGGTCTCCTTTTTTCGATCCCGGATCATGTTCAGCGCTTCGGGGATGGAGAAGAAGCCCACCAGCGCCAGCACCAGGTTGATGCCGTTGTACAGTTCAAAGCGCCCAAAGGTAAAGCGTCCGAAGCCGATCTGCAGATCCATGCCTACCGTGCCGATCAGCAGGCCGATCAGGCCGGAAATGATGCCCTTGAGCATGGAGCCCGAGGAGACGGAGGCGATGATCGTCAGGCCAAACAGCGTAACGGTAAAGGTTTCCGGCGGGCCGAAGCGCAGCGCGATGCGGGAAAGGGGCGGCGCGATGAGCAGCAGGGCGATGGTGGATACCATGCCGCCGAAAAAGCTGCTCCATATGGCCGTGGCCAGCGCTTTGCCGCCTTCGCCTTTTTGGGTCATGGGATAGCCGTCCAGGCAGGTGGCCGCCGCCGCGCCCGTGCCGGGGGTGTTGATCAATATGGCGGTGATGCTGCCGCCGTATATGGAGGAGCAGTACATACCGCCCAGCAGGCCGAAGGCCACAGGCGCGGGCAGGCCGAAGGTAAAGGGGATCAGCAGCGCCACGCCCAATGTGGAGGACAGGCCCGGCAGCGCGCCTACGATGGTGCCGGCGCCCGAGCCGATCACAATGGCGATCAGCACTTGCCAGTCCAGCGCCATCCGGAGTCCGAGCCATAATTGTTCAAGCATGATTTTTCCCCCTTTTTCAGTTCATCCAGAAGGCGATGGGAATGCGTATGCTGAGCATGACCACAAATATCAGATAGATGACCGCCGTGATCAGCACGGTGGACAGGGCGATGCTTTTGACGCTTCGGGAGCCCATCAGCAGCTGCACCGCCACCAGGTAGATCGGCAGTCCCACAAAGAAGCCGATGTATTCGATGGAGGCCACAAAGGCCACCGTCAGCGCCAGCACGAAGAGGATGCGCCGGTTGCTCCAGGCCTCGGAAAGCATGCCGCGGAAGGTCTTTTTGGTTTTGTCCTGCGGTTTGATGAACAGCAAGCCTGAAAGAACGAAAATCAAAACGGCAATGGCCCGCGGGTACAAGCCGGCTTCGATCTGCCAGTTCCGGGCGTATAGAAACACGGCCAGCGCAAAGAGCATCAATACGACGGCCAGCATTCGATCTGATTTCACAGCGCTTTCATTCCTTTCTTGTATAGATGTATAAACAAGTTCTGCCTATAATATACATGATCGTACAGGCTTTGTCAATACGTTCTCGGAAAAAATGTTAAAATGATGATATAAATCGAATAATTTTTACATTTTTTGGAGAAACGCGGAGAAATTGGCTGTGCAAACGGGAAAAATAGCGTATAATATCAGTACGCGCGGCGCCCGGCGAAAGCTGCGGCGCGGCAATCAATACGACGGAGGTGCGCAAATGAGCAAGGAACTGACGATCTTTTACATGGAAGGCTGCCCCTACTGCATCAACGCCCGCCGGGCGCTGAAGGAATTGCAGGAGCAAAGCGCCGATTACGCCGCCGTGCCGGTGCGCTGGATCGATGAAAACAAAGAAGCCGCCCTGGCGGACAGCTATGATTATTATCGCGTGCCCACCATCTATTTGGAGCGGCAAAAGCTTTACGAGGCCAGCCCTGCCCACCGCTATGAAGAGATCAGGCGGCGCGTGGAGGAGGCCCTTCAAACGGCGATGGCGGAATGAGCTTGCGGACATGATTTTATATCATGAAATGAGTATACAGGGTTTGATCTTTCATAGAGGTTCGGTGGGGTTACGATAAGGGCCGTGTAAACCCTTATCGCAGCCCCACCAAATGGAAAGGCGCGTTTTTATTGAAGGTAATGAAAATCTACATCTGTCTTTGACGGACAAAATCTTTCGCGTCAACCCGCGTGAGGTTTATCCGTGCGCGGCGGCAAGGCTCTTATCGTAATGGCGCTGCCGATATTCGTTGGGCGTCATGCCCATGTTTTTTTTGAAGCAGCGGATAAAGTAGCTTTGAGAAGAAAAGGCCAGAATCTCGCTGATCTGGGAAGCGGAATAGTCGGAATAGCGCAGCATATTGCGGGCGGTATCGATACGCCGCCGCAGCACATAATCGGAGACCGGCAGCCCCGTCTCCTTTTTGAACAGCGCGGAAAGATAGCTGGGCGTCAGGTCGGCCTGGGCGGCCAGATCGCGAATACGAATAGGCATGTGCAAGTGCGCGTCGATATAGATCATGCACGTCCTGATGGGTTTGGCGTATGTTTTTTCGTGCTTTATATTGGACATTCGTTCGGTAAAATAGGCGAACATTTCTTGGTGGAGCTCCAATACCTCTTGCACGGAGTGGCAGGTATCCATTTTGCGGATGTACAGATCGCTGGTATTATAAGCGGTTTCCCCATCCATCCCGCCCTCGATGGCAAAGCGTGTGGCGATGGTAATATTTGCAACAAACAGATATTTCATATTTCGCACGGGATCGGTGGACAACCCCACGCTCTCATCCCGCCGCATCATTCGCCCGCTTTCCTCCACCGCGGACGGATCGCCCGCCTGCATCAGGATATATTGCTTCATTTCCTCGCTGTAGGCATGATGTGTAAAGCTGTTTTCCCGGTTGACGAACGCGAGATAGGCTACCTGCCGCTGTGGGTTGGGTATCTTTGCCGTCATGGCGTACACCTCCAATTAACAGGATGATTTTACCATAAATCGTTTTATATTGCTATCCATAGCGGCATATTTCTGCTATTCTTTTTATGCGATCACGCAGGAAGGCGAGTGCTGGCAAATAGCTGCGCGGAAAATCGGAACACAGGCGAAGGGGGAGCGCGGAATGACAGGCTGGATAAGCGCTAAGGATGATTTGATTGAAATGATCCGGCGGGTTGGGATCCTGCCCTTTTTTACCAACGGCGTCAAGGGCTGGTCGGCGGAGGAGCATATCGATCCCGCGATCTGGTTTACAGACCGCGAGGGCCCCTGGGAATGGAAGGGCCCACTGGCATCGGGAAAAATTTGCGTGTATGGAAAATTCATCCGGAACAAGGCGGCGTTCATCAGCCCGGAATGGTTTCCCGACCTGGCCAATTACCGCAGGGACGGCTACGCCTGGGACGAACGGATCGACGACGATCTGGCCCCCTACAAGGATCGGCTGCTGATGACCTATCTGGAGGGCCATCCCTATGCGCTGTCCAAATACGCCAAGCGGGAATGCGGCTTTTCCAAGGGCTACGATACCGTGCTGACCCGCCTGGAAATGCAAACCTATATCGTTACAAGCGATTTCCAGTACAGCAGGACCAAGGAAGGCGTGCCTTACGGCTGGGGCAACGCGGTGATCGATCTGGCGGACAGATGGCTGGGCGAGGATTTTTGGAGCGTCCGAAACGAGCGAAGCCCGGAGGAATCCTTCGAGCGCATGATCGCCCACCTGAAACAGGCGATGCCCGAGGCTGACGAAGCGCTGCTGCGCAGGGAATTGAAGTGAGCGCGAGGTTTGCAAAAGCCAATGCCGCAGGGCTGTGAAAATTGGAAAGGAGAACGAAAACGATGCGGAATGAAATCAATGAACTGTTTGGCCGCTCCGTGCCCCTGCTGGGTTTTGGCTGCATGCGTCTGCCTGAGGGAGAGGATGGCGAATATATCGAGGAAGAATGCCAGCGGATGTTTGATTACGCCATGGCGCATGGCCTCAACTATTTTGATTCGGCCTGGCATTACGTTGACAGCCAGAAGATGATCGGCAAGTGCCTGGCTAAATATCCCCGGGAAAGCTATATCCTGGTGGGCAAGCTGCACTTTCAGGAAAGCACGCTGCGCAACTGGGATTTGGCGAAGGAGGGCTTTGAAAAGGAACTGCGGGACGCCCGTACCGATTACATGGATCTGGAATTGATGCATGCCATCGGCAACGAAGAATCCTTGAAGGTGATCGAGCGCGAGGATTTCTGGCGCTTTATGCGGGAGCTAAAAGTCAGCGGCAAGGCAAAGCACATCGGCTTTTCTTGGCACGGAAAGCCGGAGGACTTGGACCGGCTGCTGACCGAGCATCCTGAAATTGAGGTGGTGCAGATTCAGGCTAACTATTACGATCACAATACCGGTGGCGCCCGGGATAACGGCGGCGGCTGGGAAACCTATGAAATCTGCCGCAGGCATAACAAGCCCGTCATCATCATGGAACCCATCAAGGGCGGCAACCTGAATAACGTGGATCAGCACCCCGAGATCAAGGCGCTGTTTGACGCTGCCGATCCCACCCAAACCGCTTCCTCCTGGGCGCTGCGCTACGCGGCTTCCCTGGACGGCGTGGTCACCGTGCTATCCGGCATGAGCAACCTTTTGCAGATGCAGCAGAATTATCAAACGTTGGTGAAGGATTACAAACCTCTGACCGATGAGGAAAAGCGCATGCTGGCCCAGGCGGCCAAGATCATCGAAAGCAAAAAGCCCGTGGGATGTACCGGCTGCCATTACTGCACCGATCACGGCTGCCCCGCGGGCGTCAATATCCCGGCCATCCTGGCAGCGCTGAACAAATATCATATGTATCGAAACAAACGTCAGGCTCGGTTCGATTATTACAACGCTGCCGTGTACAACGGCACTGCCAGCGCCAGGGATTGCCTGCATTGTGGCACCTGCATGGGCGAATGCCCTCAGAAACTGAACATCCCCGATCTTTTGCAGGAAGCAATGGACGTCCTTTACGCCGGAGACGATTTCGACCTGTGGGCCAATCATGGAGAGCACGTATAAAAGGACAAAAACATGACGGATGCACTAAAACGTCCGGCAAAGATGCTGGATATGACCCAGGGCAGCGCGATAAAAATGATCTTGCTGTTCGCTGTCCCGCTGTTCATCGGCAATGTTTTTCAGCAGGTATATTCCATGGTGGATACCATGGTGGCAGGGTATTGCCTTGGGGATCAGGCGATTGCCGCCATTGGGGCCACGTCCTCCCTTTACGGGCTGGTGATCGATCTGGCCTGGGGCCTGAACAGCGGGTTTGCGCTGGTGGTGACCCAGGCGTTCGGGGCCCATGATCAGGGAAAGCTGCGGAAGGCCATCGGCGGCATGATGATACTGGATGGAGCCATTACCGCTTTTTTGACGCTGCTTTCGCTTGCGCTCCTGTCCCCGCTGATGCGGCTGATGAATACCCCGGAAAGCATTTTCCCACAGGCGCGCAGCTATATGGCGGTGATCTTTGCCGGGATGCCGGCAACCATCTGCTACAATATGTTTGCGGGTATCCTACGGGCCTTTGGCAACAGCAAAACGCCCCTGTACTTTCTGATCTTTTCCAGCCTTCTCAATATCGCGCTTGATCTGATTTTCGTTGCCGTGTTTGGCATGGGCGTTGGCGGCGCGGCCCTGGCGACCATCGTGTCCCAGGCGATGTCAGGTATCCTGACAGGTGTCTATGTGTATCGCTCGTACAGGGAGATGCTGCCCAGACGGGAGGATTTCAGGCTGGAGGACAAGCTGACAAAGGAACTGCTTTCCACCGGCAGCGCCATGGCGTTTATGTACAGTGTGGTCGCGCTGGGTTCCGTGATATTCCAGGGGGCCGCCAATACCCTGGGCGAGGGTATCATCGCCGCTCATACCGCTGCCCGGCGCATTATCAATATTCTGATGCAGCCTCTGTCCACCATCATGAACGCATCCGGCACCTTTGTGGCCCAGAACTGGGGCGCGAAGAAAAAGCGCCGCATCAAAGAGACGCTGCGCAAGGTGATGGGCGTTGAAATCGCCTGGGGTCTGTTTGCCTGTCTGATCGTTTATCTGTTTGGCCGCTCCATCATTCAATTCACCACCGGAACGCAGAACGCCGATATCCTGGATAACGCCGTTTTGAGCCTGCGTATTCATTTTCCCTTTTTCCCGGTGCTGGGCGTGCTGCTGGCCATGCGGGTTTCCATGCAGAGCATGGGGCAAAAGATCGCTCCCGTTGTTTCCAGCGTGATCGAACTTTTCATGAAAGCCCTGGCCGCCCTATGGGCGATCCCCGCGTTTGGGTTCGTTGGCGTCTGCGTTACCGAACCCGTTACCTGGGTTCTGATGACGGTTTTTTTGATCATCGTTTATTTTATCAAGACCAGGCCTATGCTGAGCGAATAGAAAAGCACGGGGAGCCGGGATTTCCGGCTCCCCGCACATTTGCGCTTTAATCCAGATCGGTTCGGATGATATACACGGTAACGGCGTTCATGCCCTCGGGCCGCAGATCGTACCCGGCGTTTTCTGCGCAATCCCGGGTATCCTCATAGACGCGCAGGGCGCGGGCCAGATCGTCTGTCACATAGGGCAGCAGCTTGTCTGCGGCCTCCTTTTCGGCGTTCAGCAGGGTGACCCGAAGCTGTTGGGTGCCCTCGTCATGCAGGGCAGCCGCGCCTTCCTTCAGCGCCACGGCGCCGTCATAAAGCTGCGCTGCGCCATCCGTCAGCGAGGAAGTGCCTTCCTTCAGCGTATTCGCGCCGTCTGCCAGGGTCACAGCGCCTTCCGCCAAGGCCGCAGTACCGCCCTTGAGGGTTTCCACGCCGGTATGCAGGGAGGAAGCGCCTTCGGATAGGCTGGCTGCGCCGGTTTTCAGCGTGGCCGCGCCGTTGGCAGCCTGGACTGTGCCGTCGGCCAGGGTTTTGGTTCCCGCAGCCAGGGTAACTGCGCCGCTGCTTAGTTGGGTCATACCCGCATGCAGGCTCTTTGCGCCTGCCGCCGCCTGGGAAACGCCGTCTGTGTAGGCCGCAAGGCCGGTAACGAAGGTATTGACCTGATCCAGCTGCGCCTTGAGGGCGGCCAGGCTGTCAGCAGCGGTTTGCGCCATGGCCAGCTTTGCGGCAATTGTTTCATCGGAGGCCAGGTAGGCTGCCGTGTTTTCCTGTACCAGCTGTTCGATTTGGGCTTGGACGGCCTTTTCGATCATCGTTTTATCAGCGTCAGCGCCCAATTGATTTTCCACCGCGGCGCGCACCTGGGCCTCATTGGCCTGCACCTGGGTGCGGACGGCTGCTTCCGCCTGGGTTTGAGCCGCTGCTTTTAGGGCTTCGGGGTTCAGCTGCTCCAGGGCCGCGTCCAGCGCGGCGGCATAGTTTTCGGCGGTCAGCTCAGGCAAGGTGATGCCCGCGGCATCCAGCCCGGAGGCGGCCAGCTGTTCGTTGGCGGCGTTCAGCACAGCGGCGAACAAGGTCTGCGCGCCGGCGTTCAGGGCTTCGTTGTTTTGCAGCAGCGTTTTCATGCCGGTTTCCAGCGTGGCTGCGCCGGTTTCGGCTTCGGTCAGTCCGGCAGCCAGGGCCGCCGCGCCGTCATTGACCTGGGAAGCGCCGGCGGAGAGCTGCTCCAGAGCGCCGCTCAGGGAGCCTGCGCCGGTATTCAGCTGGGCCGCGCCATCCTTGAGCTGAGCAGCGCCATCCGCCAGACTGGCCGTTCCGGCATCCACCTGGGCCGCGCCGTCCTGCAAATTCTGCGCGCCGTCAGCCAGGGCGGCCGCGCCGTCATTGACCTGGGCTGCGCCGTCCTTGAGGGCGGAAGCGCCATCGAATAATTGGGCCGCGCCATCCACCAGAGCCGCCGCGCCATCGTTGAGCTCATTCAGGCCGCTGTTCAGTTCATTGATCTTGGGAGCGATTTCCTTGGTTTTTCCGGTGGTTTCGGGCAGGAGATCTCCGTTTTTCAGCGCCGTCAGCAGGGCTTCGGCTTCGTTCAGTTCAGCGTGCAGATCCAGGTCGATCCGTTCGTCCAGTTCCTTGCACACCGCGTCGATGGGGTCGGCGGTGGTCAGCGTCATCATCCAGGAAAGATCGGCATGATCGGCATGGAAAGCCGCGGTGAAGGAGGCGGGCAATTTCATTTCTTCATCCACGCCGGGCACGGCCCAGCCCACCAGCACCTGGTGGCCCATTTCGCTGAGGACGGCGGCGTTCTCCAGCTTGAGATCGGTAACCCCTGCCTCAGGAAGCGGCAGCACGGTCACTGCCAGGGCGGGCAGGTCCTCCGCGTTCGCGTAGGTCACGGTCAGTACGGCCTCGCCGACCTTATCTTTCAGAGCACCGGCGGTGATCTCCTCGCCGTCCAGGGTCAGGGTCACAATGGGCAGGATGGCCGGCGCTTTGTCCGAAGCGCCCTGGTAGGCGATATCTTTTCCGCCCGCCTGCCAGGTCAGGGCTTCACCGTCCAGGGTGAAGGCTTGCGTTCCGCCCACGTTCTGCAGGTCGGTCAGCAGGGTTTGATCGAGGATTTCCTCCAGCCCATCGGCGTTTTCCAGCCGGATATTATCGGTGATGCTCTGCACCGAACCATCTGCAGCGGCGACCACATAGACGCGCTCGTGCTTGGTGGTTTCCGCCAGGCCGGAAACGCAGCCCAGCGTCATCATAACAGCCAATAATAAGGCAACGATCTTTTTCATGAGGTATCCTTCCTTTCTTATCGGGCAGCCTTCATATCGAAAGTGGAGTGCACGATGATCTTATCCAGGAGCAGCAGCATGGCGGGCAGGAGCAGCAGCACCACGGCCACGCTCAGCAGCGCGCCTCGGGCGATCAGGCGGCACATGGAAGAAATGATATCGATGTTGGAGTACAGGCCCACGCCGTAGGTGGCGGCGAAGAAGCCCAGTCCGCTGACCAGTACGCTCTGGGCGGCGGAAGCCACGGCCTTTTCCACGGCCTCTTTTTTATCCATACTAGACAGACGGTTCTGCTTGTAGCGGGTGGTCATCAATATGGCGTAGTCCACCGTAGCGCCGAGCTGGATGGTGGAAATCAGGATGGGGCCCACAAAGGGAAGCTCGGTGCCGGTATAATAGGGAATGCACAGGTTGGCGGCGATGGCCAGCTCGATGACGGCCACCAGCAGCACCGGCAGGGAGATCGATTTCTGCACCAGCATGATGATCACGAAGATGGCGATGATGGAAATCAGGCTGACCACGGTGAAATCGTGATCGGTGCAGGCGATCAGATCCTTGGTACAGGGCGCTTCGCCGATCAGCATGCCGCCCTGGTCGTATTTCTTTAAAATATCGTTCAAGGAATCGATCTGCGCGTTGACCTCGTCGGAGGAGATCACATAGGAACTGTTGATCAGCATCAATTGATATCTGTCACCTTTCACCAGGGACAAAATATCATCCGGCACAATGCTTTCGGGGATGCCCGCGCCCAGCAGACTGTCGATGCCGATCACGCTTTTGACGCCGTCCACCTGACGCATTTCTTCGGTCATATCCCGCACGGCCTTCTGGTTCACATCGCTGTCCACCAGCAGCAGGTGGGTGGTGGCCATATCGAAGGTGCTCTCCAGCTTTTTATTGGCGATCACCGATTTCAACTCGGGCGGCATCACCTTGCTCATGTCATAGTACACATTCACATGGTTGTA
>JAFUDW010000150.1 GCA_017464225.1 Clostridia bacterium
GGCTTCGAGCGCCCGGAAAACCTTCCCGAGGGGCCCGCAGCGCTTGGAAAATGCCCCCGTGCGGGCATTTTCAGCGAGGGCGGGTTGGCAGACCCCGGACTGGTTTTCAGCGAGAAGCGGGCCGGAAGGCCCCGGACGGGCCTCCCACCCTGGCAGGGTTTTTAAGGGGCAGCGCCCCTTAACGTTCCCTTCCCATCAAATTTCTGTTTATATGGTTTTATTGATGGATCAGTATAAGCTTCGGCGTTTCTTTAAAACTATTCGCAAAAGTAAACTGCTTTTGAAAATAATGAGGATTTATTTGGTCGTTTATTTCAAAAATCTCAGACGACTCTTTTTTGTTGTATATCAAACAATGTGGCACAGCCGCGGCAGCGCTGCGTTGACCGAAGCGAAGCAGCACCGGCGCGGAAAAAACCGATAAGACGTCACGTCTTCTTTTGAGCGGATTTTCGTATCATACGGAAAAACGATCAGACACGGTCCACAATGCGGGGCGCCGTTCCCTCGGCGCGCAGGATCCAGTCCAGGAGCTTTCTGCGCAGCGCCAGCCGTACCCCGTCATAGGCGGGATCAGCAATCACATTGTTCAGCTCATGGGGATCCTTCTTTAAATCATAGAGAAAATCATCGGCATACAGGCTGGCCGCGCCCTGCGCCCCGCCGCTGATATGCGGCGCGTAAACGGAATACAGATAATCCGCCGTCCGGACGCACCGGCCGATACGGCTTTCGCTGATCTGCGCGTACACCTCGTTGGGCCGGCCGGGATCCTCTCCCTGCACCAGCCTGCGCAGATCCTCCCCGATCATTTGATCCCCCACGTCCACGCCGGCCAGGGACAGGATCGTCTTGGGCAGGCTTTCGGTGCTGACCAGCCGGTTTTCAACCCGCCCGCCCGTAAAGACGTCCCCCCGGATGATCAAAGGGACCCGCAGGGCGCTGTCATGGCAGGTGCGCTTATAATCGTCGTAACCGTTCAGATGATCGTCCCGGTTCCGCGTACGGAAATGGGAGCCGTGATCGGAGGCGTAAATGATCACGGTATCCTCATAGATCCCTTCCTTTTTCAGCCGGTCGATGACCCTGCCCAGGTTTTCATCCAGCGAAGCGCACTGCCCCAGATAATCGGGGTATTCCCGCTCCGCGTCACCTCCCAGGGCGGCCAGATCGGGCGGCAGGATAAAATCCCGGAACCGATCCCCGGAGCCGACGGGCCCCTCGTAATGCCCATGATCGTTTTGGTGATGCGGCTCAATATGAGAGATCGTCATGAAAAACGGTCTGCGGCGATCCCAGGTATCAAAGAAATCCAGCGCCAGATCGGTGATGCAATCAGCGCGGTACCCGCTGAAATCGATCCGTCGGCCCTTTTCGTCAAACACATAGCCGCCATAGCCATGGGAGGTAAACTCCAGCACGTCGGCAGCCCGCCAGAAGCCGGTATAGCCGCCGCGGTATTCCGGAGGGATGGCCGTTACCGTATGATCCACCCGGGGCTTTTGCTCCAGCTCGCCGTCGCTGGCCAGATGCCATTTGCCGATGTAGGCGGTTTCATACCCCGCCGCCTCTATATAATTAGCCAGCGTTTTTATGTGCCGGGGAAGCATGATATTGTTTCGGAAGCAGCCCGTTTCCGTGGCGTAACGGCCCGTTTGAAGCAGGGCGCGGAAGGGGCCGCAAACCGGCTGCGGGGAAAACGCCCATTCAAACCTGATCCCCTCCCCTGCCATCTGATCCAAACGCGGCGTGACGGGCAGCGGCTGGCCGTAGCAGCCAATGGTATCGGGGCGCTGCTGATCGGTAAAGAAAAACAGGATATTGGGCCTTCTGCGCATGCCAACGGCTCCTTTCTGCGCCGGACGCGCCCGTAAAAGGGCGCTGCTCCGGATTTTTTATTTTGCGGATAAGCGGTCAGTATATTCGTCCGCAGCTATGCTCGCCGGAACTGCGAGGGCGTGCAGCCCTCCGCCTTCCTGAAGATCTGCGTAAAATGGGAAGCGTCCGAAAACCCGGAAAAGACGGCGATCTGCTCAATGCTGTGGTCTGTGTTCATCAGGAACATTTTGGCTTTTTCGATGCGCGTCATGGTGATGAACCCCTTCACGGTATATTGGGAGTTATCCCGAAACACGCGGTAAAGATGGGTGCGGTCAATGCCCACATGGTTCGCCACCGCGGCGACGTTCAATTCCGGCAGGTGCGCGTTTTTGCGGATATACGATACCGCGTCATAATAATACCTGGAGCTGCGCTGCTCCACATGCGCGTTTTCATAGATCAGACTGCCGAATATCTGATACATATGCCCGATCAGATGATACTGCATGGAGGGCGACCAACTGCGAATGCCCACGATAGCCTTCAGGTTCTCCATGATCTGTTCCTGCTGTTCGCAGTGCAATACGAGCCTGCTTTCGCTGTAGCCGGCCTGTACCAGCAGGCTCTGGCATTCCGTGCCGTTGAATCCCACCCAATAATACCGGTAGGGCTCCTGCTGATCGGCCTGATAGTAAACCTCGGTATACGGCCGGATCAAAAACATATCGCCGCCCGTGAGGGGATACTGCTGCCTGCCGCAGGAATAACAGCCCTTTCCGTCGATGATGTAATGCAGGATATAATGATCGTAAATGGCCGGGCCGGATACCCATCCCGGTGACCGCCAGAATTTTTTTCCGCTTTGGCAAACGCTCAGGGGATGGGAGGAAATATCCTCCAGGGTATAGGTATTAAACAGGAGCTGATCATTGCCGATCCGGTTTGCAATGCTTGTGATTTGCATGCTTGCTTTTTTCATCGCTTTTCCTCATCTGGCCCGCGGCGGCCGCGCTTATCCGTCGTTATTCATTATAAAGGAAGCCTCCTTCAAACTCAAGGAATTGCAACAAAAATCATATTTTTTACCACAAACGGCAATAGCTTTATCTGGTGGATTATTTTACAATTTAGACAAACAGGGAGGAAGACCCCTTTTTCTTCCACTACAGCATTATCAAAAGGAGGAATACCTATGAAGAAGCTCTTTGCTCTGTTCCTTGCACTGTGTCTTCTGACGGCAAGCGTATCCGCCGTTGCGGAAACCATTACGCTGAAGATCTCCCACAATTATGACTTTCTCACCATTCCCAACTCCGTGATTGAAGCGGGCAAGCGCTTGAATGAAAAATACGCGGCTGAAGGCAAGGACATCGTCATTGAGTTTGAAACCGACTTTCAGCGGATCGACTGGAGCGAATATACCCAGAACCTGATCTTCGCCTACAAGAACGGCGACTGCCCCGATATCTTTTCCACCAACGACGTGCCCGCCATGGTAAACGTGGGCATGCTGCTGGACCTGACCGAGCTGGTGACGGATGATTACGTGGACGGCAGCTGGGATTCCTTCAAGGTTGGCGAGGGATACTATTCCGTTCCCTTTGATCTTCCCGTGCGCTGCATGTACTATAACCGCTCGGTGCTGGCCAAGTACGGCTGGAGCGAGGAAGAGATCGACGCCCTTCCCGGAAAAGTGCTTGCCGGCGAATTCAGCTTTGAGGATTTCCTGCAGCTTTGCGAGGATGTCAAAAACGCCGGCGCCTGCACCTGGGGCCTGCTGCATCGTCCCGGCGCAGGCATGGACTTCCTGGATGTGCTGGAGGTCCTGGGCGGACGCTATTATGACGAGAACGGCACCCTGGTATTTGATGAAACCGGCATCACCCGTTTCTTCCAGTATATCTATGATGCTGCCAACGTTACCTGCATCACCCCCCACGACTGCAACCAGATGGGCTGGAACGCCATTGACACCATGATGGGCGACGCCACCTGCTTTGCTTACTACGGCCCCGTTTTCGCCTCCACCTACATGGCCGATATCGTGGGCATCACCGCGGAGCAGTGGGGCGAAAACGCGGACTTCATCCTCTTCCCCGTATCCCAGTACAATGATAAGCCCTTTGCCGTGGCCGGCCCCCAGGGCATGTCCATCAAGGCGGACACCCAGTATCCTGAAATCTGCAAGGCGCTGATGCGGGAGCTTGCCACCGATTCCGTCGATCTGCTGGCGCATCACGCCAGCGAGACCTGGTCCCTGTCCTCCGTGAAGGCCGCCAACGATACCGAGGAGGTAAAGAACAGCCCCATCCTGAAGAACCTCCTGGATATGCCTGAATACACCAAGACCATTCCCAGCATCGTGGGCCTGGACGCTTATCGCCTGGAGCTGCACGCCAAGATCGTCCAGCTGGAGCTGGGCACGATCACCCCCGAGCAGGCCGTATCCGAAATGAAGACCCAGATGATGCTGAATCTGGACGACGATGAAATCATCTTCGAATAATCCCCGCTAAACCATTCGCGGCCATCGCTCGATCCGCCCCGGCGGCAAGGGCGATGGCCGCTCTGCTATTCAGGAGGTGCGTTTTCCATGGCATCATCCAGCATGGCGCGGAAAAACAACGCGCAGGCTTATCTGTTCCTTTCCCCGTTCCTTATCCTTGTATCCATTCTCTATATCCTGCCGGCGATCCTCACCGTCATAATGGCGTTTACCGGCCTGGATAACAGCTTTATATGGAAATTCATCGGCGTTAAAAACTTTCAGCGCGTGCTGATGGATCCCAATACGCCCACCATCATCTCCAATACGCTGATCTACGTGGGCGCCTGCATTTGCGCCACCTTAGTCATCGATCTGTTCTTTGCCATCATGACCACCCACTTTATCAAAACCGAGCATACGGCCAATTTCTTTAAGTGCGTGCTCATGATCCCCATGATCACGCCCACGGTGGTCTATTCCGTGCTGTGGATCTGGCTGCTGGGGTCCTCCAGTCAAGGCCTGCTGAATCAGATCCGCGCCATGCTGACGGGCCTGCAGGACCCTGTCAACTGGATCGCTAAATACCCTATGCAGGTGGTGATCATCGCCAAAATCCTGACAAGCATCGCCTATGGCACCACCATCTTCTCCAGCGCCATCAAATCCATCCCCGAAAACCAGCTCAAGGCCGCCCGCGTGGACGGCGCCAGGGAATGGGAAATCATCAAATCCATCATCATTCCCAATCTGAAATTCCATATCATGTTCATCGCCATGTGGGAAACGCTGGGCCTGCTCACCGATTACACAACCATCCTGTTAATCACCAACGGCGGCCCCGGCACCGCCAGCGAGGTATGGGCGCTGTCGGCGTATCATAAGGCCTTCGGCAACCGCAAATACGGCTATGGCGCGGCCATCTCCCTGGTGCTCATCATCGTTGTGCTCCTCATTATGATAGCCGCCAGCGTCGTCCAGCGCAGGATGGAAAGGAGGGAGGCCGAATGATGATGAAAAAGCGCGATGAAACGAGGCCGGCCTATGAAATGCGCAAGGAGCGCATCGCCGTTGCGGTCATGTTCATCCTTTGCATTCCCATCTTCGTTATATATATTTCCTTCTTTATTCAGGCCTTCATCGCCGACGGCCATCTGACGCTGCGCAATTTCCGCTTTCTGTATGAAACGGTCACGGTATCCAAATATGAAGTGCCCTCCGTGTGGCCGGCGCTGAAAAATACGATGATTTTCACGGCCATTGTAACGCTGTGCGAGGTCGTTATCAGCTGCATGGCGGGCTATGCTCTGTCCCGCATCGAATTCAAGGGCAGCCGGATCCTCCAGAAAATGCTGCTTCTGCTTCGCCTGTTCCCCGGCGTGCTGCTGCTGATCGGCATCCTGTATGTGCTCATGTATATGAAGATACTGAACACGCTGCCCGGCGTGGTGCTTGTGGCCATCGCGCTGCGGCTCCCGGGCTCCACCTTCATCATCCGAAATTTCTTTAACGACATCCCCAGGGATATTGAAAACTCGGCATTGGTGGACGGCTGCAATAGGCTGACGGCCTTTTTCCAGGTGATCATTCACATGGTAAAGCCCGGGATCGCCTCCATTTCCATGTTCGCGTTCATGAGCGCGTGGAGCAACTACCTTTTATTCAACACCCTGATTTTAAACAGCCGTACTCCGGTCATGGCCACGTTCCTGCGCACCTTTACCCTGAACGACGCCATCCTGTCGGATTACGGCATCTTCTCCGCCATTGCGCTGCTGTATATGCTGCCGGTATTCATCTTCTTCCTCATTTCCCAAAAATCGCTCATGAAGGGCGGCTTCTCAGGAGGTAAAGGCATATGATTCGTATCGAAAGCCTGCGGAAACAATACGACGCCAAAACGGTGGCGCTGGATAATATCGATCTGGTCTTTGAGGATTCCTCGTTCGTAGCTTTGCTTGGGCCCTCCGGCTGCGGAAAAACCACCACCCTGAACTGCATCGCCGGCCTGCTGGAGCCCACCTCCGGAAAAATCTACTTCGGGGATAAGGATGTAACTTTTCTGCAGCCCAAGGACCGCAATATCGGCATGGTATTCCAATCCTATGCGCTTTATCCCCATTTGAAGGTAATAGACAATATCGCCTTTCCCCTGAAGCAGAAGGGCATGAAAAAGGCCGAGCGGTATGCCAAAGCCCGCGCCATTGCCAAAATGCTCCAGATAGAGCCGCTGCTGGAGCGCAAGCCCTCCCAGCTGTCCGGCGGCCAGCAGCAGCGCGTATCCATGGCCCGGGCCCTGGTAAAGGAGCCCGATGTGCTTCTGCTGGACGAACCCATGAGTAACCTGGACGCCAGGCTGAAAATTGAGATCCGGGATGAGATCCGGCGGGTGCAGCAGGAGACAGGCATCACCTCCATCATCGTTACCCACGATCAGGAGGAAGCCATGGCCATTGCCGATAAAATCGCCATTCTGGATAACGGACGCATTCAGCAATACGATACGCCGGAGCATCTGTATCATTACCCCGCCAATCTGTTCGTCGCCAAATTCATGGGCAATCCGCCCATGAACTTTGTGGAGGCCAGGCTGAACGCCGCGGGCGACGCCATCCTGGGCGATGGCTTTGAATTGACCCTGGAGGACGGCATGCGGGCCGGCGGCAGGCAATACGCCGGCAAAAAGATCCAGATCGGCGTGCGCAGCCATCTGATGGCCATAGAAACCAAACGGGTGCCCCAGGCGATGCGCATGCGGGTGCAGATCGTGGAAAACCTGGGCAAGGAGCTATTGGTATCCGGCATGGTGGGCGACAGCTTTGTCCGCGTCACCGCTTCGGAGGATCATGACACCTGCGAGGTATACCGGCAGATCGCCAGGAGCCAGGAGCCGTACCTGTATCTGCGCATGACCGGCGTCTATAATTTGTTCGATGATGAAACAGGCATCAATATCGGGCTGGTGAAACAGATATGAGCTTTCTTTCCCTCCTGAACTCCTATAAAAACAAGCGGCTGCTGATCGGCGGGCATCGCGGCCATCTTTCATCCGTCAGAGAAAATACCATCCCCAACTTTGAAGAGGCGCGCTTATCCGGGGTAAAATACATTGAAATAGACGTTCAGCTGTCCAGGGACGGCCAGGCGGTGATCTTTCATGATCTGGAGCTGTCACAGCATACGCCCTTAAAAGGGCGCACGCGGCAATACGATGTGGAGCAGCTCAAGGCCGCCTTTGATCTGTGTACCCTGCGGGAAGCCATCGCCTGGTGCAAGGATAAGGATATGATGGTGATGCTGGAAATCAAAAGCCGGGAAATAGAGGACCACGCCGACCGGCCGCTGATGGCCCGCCGCGTGACGGAGGCGCTGGCGGAATTTGATTTCTTTGACGCCTGCATCGTGTTCAGCATAGACCACCGGCTGCTGAAAATGATTAAGCAGCTGCGTCCGGAAACCATGATCGCGCTGATCATTCCCCATGTTCCCCATGACCCGGTGGGGCTGATGAAGGAAATGGACGCTTTGATCTATCTCAGTTACCTGGATAACCTCAGCGCGCCCCTGGTGGAGGAGCTGCATCAGGCGGGCTTCCTGGTGGACGGCAGCGTGACCAATACAAAATCCCAGCTGATCCAGGCCGTATCCCTGGGGGTGGACATGATCGAAAGCGATCATCCCCAGGAGATGATGACGCTCTATCGGGGAATGACAGCGGAGGAAAAAGAAGCGTGATTCACGACGTTGTAGATTTGCACACGCATACCATTGCCAGCGGCCATGCGTATAACACGATTTATGAAATGGCCCGCAGCGCCGCTGAGAAAGGCGCGGCGCTGCTGGGTATTTCCGATCATGCCCCGGCCATGGAGGGCGCCGCCGGCAAATACTATTTCCGTTCCAGCAGCCGCGTGCCCCGCTCCCTGTATGGCGTTCAAATCCTGTTTGGGGCGGAATTGAACATACTGAACCCTGAGGGCCAGGTGGATCTGGACGAGGAATTTTCCCGCCCGCTGGATTATGCCATCGCCAGCCTTCACGCGGAATGCATGCGGCCGGGAACCCTGGAGCAAAACACCCAGGCATATCTGCAGGCCATGGAGCATCCCAAGGTATTCATTTTAGGGCATCCCGACGACGGTACCTTTGAAGCGGATTATGAACAGCTGGCCGCCAAGGCGGCGCAGCGGCATATCCTGATCGAGCTGAACGAGGCCTCTGTCCGTCCCGGCAGCTATCGGAAAAACGCCCGGCGGAACGCCTACAGGCTGCTGTCCGCCTGCCGCAGATGGCATACCGGCATCATCGTTTCCAGCGACGCGCACATTGAAACGGAGATTCTGCAGCATCATTACGCGCTGCAAATGCTGGAAGACATGCAGTTTCCCGAGGAATTGATCGCGAATGTATCCGCGGAGCGCGCGCTGGCGCGGCTGGCGGACAGGAACAGGTATACGCGGGAGCATTCTGTATAAGGCTGATGATATGGAAAACAAAAAAGGCGGCGGACGGCTGGCCGGGCTTGCTCGGGCCGGACGGCCGCCGCTTTTTCAGCAGCCCTGAACGCCTGCAACTTGCATTTTACAGAAAACAAAATCTATGCTATAATACGCATTGAACCGCTGAAATACAGCCGCTTTTTGGGCGCGCAAAAAACCGGACCTTTCATCCACCGGCGCGGTGGAAAAGTGATGTGGACAAAAACGGACGGATCGCCCGAAGCCCTTGCAAGGCCGCCAAAATCTCATCCACAAAGTGGGGAAAAACGCAATGGGGATAAAGTGGATAACGGTTTTGCGCCTGAAAAAAACGCACGCTCCGCGTCAGGAATTTGCGCTTTCCCCCCGCCCGGGCGCGCCGCGGAGAGGATCTCAGCGCCGAAAATGAAGGGCAAGTGCCGCCGTCGGGCGGGTTATCCCCGTTTTATCCCGGGGTTATCCCAGGATCATCCACCGGCCGCGGAGCTGGAAAACCCAGCCGCGGCAAGGAGTTTGGAAGTTATCCACACTATCCACCGCCCCTACTATTACTACGGATATATATATTCTGCTTTCTGCAATGGAGGAATCGTATGCACTTTCTTGTGAACGCCGCCGATATCAATGCCGGCATGAACCTGGTCACCCACGCCATCAGCGCGCGGCCCATGCGCCAGGTATACGAAAGCGTGCTCATTGAAACCGCCGAGGAGGGCCTGTATCTGACCTGCACCGATGGCGAAATGACCATCCGCACCCGGGTAAACGCTTCCATCTCGGAGGAAGGCGTGGCCCTGATGCCCGCCAAGCTGTTTGGCGAGCTGCTGCGCAAGCTCAGCGGCGAGGTGGATATCGCCATCGATAAGCGCTTCCGGGCCGAGATCTCCGCCCAGGGCAGCAATACCAATATGGCCGGCACCGACGCCAGCGAGTTTCCCGATGTGCCCGAGGTGCAGGATCAGGAGTTCATGATCGAGCTGCCCCAGGATAAGCTGCGCGACGCCGTATCCCGCATCATGTTCGCCGTATCCACCGACGAGACCCGCCGCATCCTCACCGGCGTGCTGATGGAGATTTTCCCGGAGGAGCTGCGCCTGGTGGGCCTGGATGGTTTCCGCCTGGCCCTGCAGAAGATCGCCGGCCAGTACGCGCTGCCCGAGGGCAAGCAGAGCCTGTCCGCCGTGATCCCCGGGCGCATCCTGGGCGAGTTCTCCCGCATGCTGGGTGAGGACGATGCGCCCGCCCGCGTGCTCTGCGGCAGAAATCGCTTTATGCTCAGCTTTGGGGACACCTGCTGCTACACCAGCCTGCTCACCGGCGAGTTCATCAATTATAAGCAGATCCTGCCCACCACCTGGCAGTCCGAGGTAAAGCTGCGCCGGGACGATTTTATCAGCGCCATCGAGCGCGCCAGCCTGATGGCCCGCGAGGGCAAAAATAATCTGCTGCGCCTGTCGCTCACCACGGATGAGATGACCATCACCGCCAATGCCGAGCGCGGCACCGCGCTGGAAAAGATCCCGGCGGAATACAACCAGGAGAGCTTCCGCATCGCTTTCAACGCGCGCTATCTGTACGATGTGATCCGCAACGTATACACCGACGAGATGTGCATGCGGTTCAATTCCAGCGTTTCGCCTTGCACCATCGCGCCCCTGGAGGGCGACCAGTTTATCTATCTGGTGCTGCCCGTGCGCGTGCTGGACTGACGCGCGAAAAAAAGCATGGACTTTCCGGCTGATCGCCGCCAGGCCGATTGCGCGCCGCTGAGAATGGAAAGATAAATCTTGCTACAGTTGGCGGTGTGTGCTATAATTAATTTTACTAAACGAACCAGAATCTGAAAGGAGCCCTTTCTATGAAGTCTACCCGTTCCCGCATGCTCGCCTTCGCCCTGTGCCTGGCGCTGTGCCTGTCTTCCTGCGCCTTTGCTCTGGCTGAGACCGCCGCCGCTGACGCGTCCGCCGAGGCTGAGGTCAGCCCTGTGGCCGCGCTGCTGGGCACTTTCCTGCCCATGATCCTGATCGTGGTGGTGTTCTACTTCTTCCTGATCCGTCCCCAGCGCAAGAAGGATAAGAAGGTCAAGGAGATGCTCAACGCCCTCAAGGTGGGCGACCGCGTTTGCACCATCGGCGGCATGTACGGCACCATCACCAATATCCGGGATGAAAGCACCATCACCCTGGCCCTGGGCCCCCAGGAAGTGCCCGTGGTGTTCGCCCGTTGGGCCATCCGCAGCGTGGAAGAGATCAGCGTGGAGAACGATTCCGAAGTGCTGGCCTGATTTTCCGTTCCAATCGGAAAGGGCGCTTTTGCAAGCGCCCTTTTTCCATGGATTTTGCAAAGATGAACTTTTGTTTTGATTTCCTTTTACTTGAAATTTTGAATTGTGAGGTACCTGCTCATGTATACCGCTGCCGCTTCCCGACTGGACGTGAAAACGCTGACCCAGAGCGCGCTGTGCGCCGCGCTGATCGCCATCTGCAGCTGGATCAATATCCCCGCCGCCGTGCCCTTTACCTTGCAGACCTTTGCCGTGTTCCTGACCTGTGATATCATGGGCGGCGCGGCCATATTGCCCGTGCTGCTGTACATGCTTTTAGGCGCTGTGGGAGTGCCCGTATTCGCCGGGTTCAGCGGCGGTATCAGCGTGCTGCTGGGCCCCACAGGCGGCTATATTGTGGGCTTTGTGGGCATTGTGATCCTGATGACGGCTTGGAAAAAGCTGATGGGCGGCAGGCTGCCCATCCTGGGCATGGTATTCGGACTGGCGATATGCTATCTGTTTGGCACGGTCTGGTTCGTGCGCGTGTACGCCGCCAACGGCAACGCCGTATCCTTCGGCCAGGCGCTGGCCTGGTGCGTGATCCCCTATATCATTCCCGACGGCATCAAGATCGTGCTGGCCCGGCTGATCGGCAGCCGCGTGAAGGCTGCGCTGAAGGGAGGACGTTAAAGGGGACGTTAAAGGGGAACGTTAAGGGGCGCTGTGTCCGGGGCCTACCGGCCCGCTCTACGCTGAAAGGCTGCCACTGGCAGCCTTTCCAGGCGCTTCGAACCCCTAAAAACCCTGCCAGGGTGGGGAGGCCCGTCCGGGGCCTTCCGGCCCGCTTCTCGCTGAAAACCAGTCCGGGGTCTGCGCCAACCCGCCCTCGCTGAAAATGCCCGCACGGGGGCATTTTCCA
>JAFUDW010000151.1 GCA_017464225.1 Clostridia bacterium
CGGTGATATCGTTCATGATCTCGTCCAGGCTGTAGCCCAGGGCGATGCGCGTAGTGATCTTAGCGATGGGATAGCCCGTTGCCTTGCTGGCCAGCGCCGAGGAGCGGGACACCCTGGGATTGACCTCGATGACGGCGTATTCAAAGCTGTCCGGATTCAGGGCGAACTGGCAGTTGCAGCCGCCCACGATGCCGATTGCGCTGATCATGTCCAGCGAGGCCGAGCGCAGCATCTGATATTCCTTATCGGAAAGCGTCAGCGCCGGGGCCACCACCACGCTGTCGCCGGTATGCACGCCCACGGGATCCACGTTTTCCATGGAGCAGACCGCGATGGCGTTGCCCAGCCCGTCGCGCATGGTTTCAAACTCGATTTCCTTCCAGCCCGCGATGCACTTTTCGATCAGCACCTGGGTGATGGGGCTCAGGTCCAGCCCACCCCGGGCAATGACGCGCAGCTCGTCCCCGTTGTTGGCGATGCCGCCGCCCGTGCCGCCCAGCGTATAGGCCGGGCGCACGATGACGGGATAACCGATCTGATCCGCCGCGGCAAGCGCTTCGTCCAGCGTTTCGGCAATCTCCGAGGGCACGCAGGGCTGACCGATCCGCCGCATGGTATCCCGGAACTTTTCCCGGTCCTCGGCGCGCTGAATGGCGTCGATATCCGAGCCCAGCAGACGCACGCCGTACTTTTTCAGCGTGCCGTCCAGACTCAACTGCATGGCCAGCGTCAGCGCCGTCTGGCCGCCCAGCCCGGCCAGCATGCCGTCCGGGCGCTCTTTTTCGATGATGCGGCGCAGCGTTTCGGGGGTCAGCGGCTCCAGATAGATGGCGTCGGCCAAATGCTGGTCGGTCATGATGGTGGCCGGGTTGCTGTTGGCCAGCACCACGCTGACGCCTTCCTGCTTCAGCACGCGGCAGGCCTGGGCCCCGGCGTAATCAAATTCGGCGGCCTGACCGATCACGATGGGCCCGCTGCCGATCACCAGCACCTTGCGGATGCCCATATTTTTAGGCATGGCTTGCACCTCCCAGCATGGCGATGAACCGGTCGAACAAAAAGCCGGTATCCCTGGGGCCCGAGCAGGCCTCGGGATGGAACTGCACGGTAAAGCATTTTTGATCGGGATACGCCATGCCCTCGCAGCTGCCGTCGTTGGCGTTGACGAAGGTCTGCCTGCCGACGCCTGCCAGGCTGTCGGCCACCACGGCGTAGCCATGGTTTTGGCTGGTGATCCAGGTACGGCCCGTTTCGGTATCGCGCACGGGCTGGTTGCCGCCGCGATGGCCGTACTTGAGCTTCACGGTATCGCCGCCCATGGCCAGGGCGGTGAGCTGGTGTCCCAGGCAGATGCCAAACACGGGCTTTTGACCCAGCAGCTTTTTGATTTCAGCGATGCAGCCGACGTTCTCCTTGGGATCGCCGGGGCCGTTGCTGAGCATGACGCCGTCTGGATCATCGGCCAATACCGTCTCGGCGGCGGTATCGGCGGGCCACACCGTAACCTCGCAGCCGCGGCTTTGCAGGGAGCGGATGATGTTTCTTTTCGCGCCGTAATCCATCAGCGCCACCCGATATTTTTTGCCGCCGACGGCAGGATAGACCTGTTTTTGCGCGCAGGTGACGCTGCGAACGGCGTCGGTCACGGCAAAGCCCCGGATGGCGGACAGATCGCCCGGCGCTTCGTCGCAGATCATGGCGTTCATCACGCCTTCCTCCCGGGTGACGCGCACGATCTCCCGGGTGTCCACACCGCACAGCCCCGGAATGCCCCGGCTTTTCAAATAGGCGTCCACCGTGCCCTGGCTGCGGAAATTGGAGGGCGCATCGCACAGCTCGCGCACGATATAGCCAAACAGCGCGCTTTCTCCCTCAAAATCCTCCTCAATAACGCCGTAATTGCCGATCAGCGGGAAGCTGTGGGTAACGATCTGCCCGTAATAACTGGGATCGGTGAGCGTCTCGATGTATCCCTCCATGCCGGTGGTGAACACCAATTCCCCGATACGGTCAACAGGGGCGCCGATGCGGCGCCCCTCGAATATCCTGCCGTTGCTGAGTACCAGATAGGCCATCGCTTTGCTCCTTTACGTCAAGTATCCAAACGGATCAGCTGCCGCAGCGCCCGGTTGCGGTAAAAAACGTCCTCCCGCGCGGTGAAGACCTGGCTTTCCCAAAAGGCGTTGCCGGGATCGTTGTACCTGAACACCAGCAGCGCCGCCTTGCTGATCCCTTCCCGCTTCATCTTTTCCAGGCATTTTTCCGTCAGGCGGGCGCCTATGCCCTGCCGGCGGCAGTCCTCCCGGACGGACATATGATAGATATACCCGCGGCGGCCGTCGTGTCCCGAGAGGATGACCCCGGCCAGCCGGCCTCCGTCCATCGCCACAAAGGACAGGCCGGGATTGCGGTCAAGAAGTCTGGCGATCCCCGTCCGGGAATCATCCACATCGTTAAAGCCCATGTTTTTGCAGGACATCCACAGGGCGTAAACCTGGTCGTAATCCGCGATGGTCATGGCTCGGTATTCCATATTTCACCCCAGCGTGGCCGCCATCACGGCTTTGATGGTATGCATGCGGTTTTCGGCCTCGTCAAACACGATGGACTGGCAGCCCTCGAACACCTCGTCGGTGACCTCCATGGCTGTGAGGCCAAACTTTTCATGGATCTGGCGGCCGATGCCCGTATTGAGGTCATGGAAGGCGGGAAGGCAATGCATGAAACGGCACTGGGGCCCGGCGGCAGCCATCAGCGCGGCGTTGACCTGATAGGGGCGCAGATCGCGGATTCGCTCCTGCCATACGGCGTCGGGCTCGCCCATGCTGACCCACACGTCGGTATACAGCACATCGGCGCCCTGCACGGCGGCCAGAGGATCGGTGACGAATTCCAGGATCGCCCCGGTTTCCGCCGCGATGGCCCGGCATTTTTCAATAAGCGCGGCGTCCGGAAAATACTTTTCCGGCGCGCAGGCCGTGAAGCGCAGCCCCATTTTGGCGCAGCCCACCATCAGGCTGTCGCCCATATTATACCGGGCGTCACCCAGGTACACCAGCTTGCGTCCCTTCAAATCGCCAAAGTGCTCGCGGATGGTCAGCAGATCGGCCAGCACCTGGGTGGGATGAAACTCATTGGTCAGTCCATTCCATACCGGCACGCCGGCAAATCTGGCCAGCTCCTCCACCACGCGCTGTCCAAAACCCCGGTACTCGATGCCGTCATACATGCGGCCCAGCACCCGGGCGGTATCGGCAATGCTCTCCTTTTTGCCCATCTGCGAGCCCGTGGGATCCAGATAGGTGCTGTGCATGCCCAGATCGGCCGCCGCCACCTCAAAGGCGCAGCGGGTGCGCGTGCTGGTCTTTTCAAAGAGCAGGGCGATGTTCTTTCCTTCGCACAGGCGATGGGCGACGCCCGCCTTTTTCTTTTGCTTGAGCTCGGCTGACAGCTGCAGCAGTCCCTCAATTTCATCGGGCGTATAGTCCAGCAGCGTTAAAAAGGAACGGCCCTTGATGTTCATGAAATCCCCTCCGTTTACAGCACTTTGGATAAAAAGCTTTGCAGGCGCTCAGACTTGGGCGCGCTAAAGATCTGCTCAGGCGTTCCCTCCTCGGCGATCACGCCGTTATCCAGGAAGATCACGCGGCTGCCCACCTCCCGGGCAAAGCCCATCTCATGGGTGACCACCACCATGGTCATGCCGTCCCTGGCCAGCTTCTTCATTACGTCCAGCACTTCACCCACCATTTCAGGATCGAGCGCGCTGGTGGGCTCGTCAAAGAGCAGCACCTCAGGCTGCATGGCCAGAGCGCGCACGATGGCCACGCGCTGCTTCTGGCCGCCGCTGAGCTGGGCTGGATAGGCGGCGGCCTTGTCCTGCAATCCCACGCGGCCCAGTAATTCCAGGGCGGTCTTTTCAGCCTGCTCCTTGCTCATCAGCCCGGTGCGCACGGGCGCCAGGGTGATGTTTTTCAGGATGGTCATATTGGGGAACAGATTAAAATGCTGAAATACCATACCCATCTTCTGCCGCATCTTATTGATATCGGTTTTGGGATCGGTCATGGATACGCCGTCAAACAGTATCTCGCCCGAGGTGGGGATCTCCAGCATATTCAAACAGCGCAGAAAGGTGCTCTTGCCCGAGCCCGACGCGCCGATGATCACCACGCATTCCCCGGGGCGGATATGCTCGGATACATGATCCAGCACCGTTAATTCGCCAAAGCTTTTGCACAGGTTTTTAACGACGATCACTTGCGCGCAGCCTCCTTTCCAGCAAGCCCAGCAGCCAGGTAAAGATCATGACCAGCACCAGATAAATGGCCGCCGTGCCCAGGAAGGGGTACATGGCCTCATAGGTGCGGCTCACGATGCCGCGGGCGGCGTAGAGCAGCTCTTTGCCGCCGATGACGCTGATCAGCGAGGTATCCTTGAGCAGCACGATAAATTCGTTGCCCAGGGCGGGCAAAATGGCCTTGACGGCCTGCGGGACGATGATAAAGCGCATGGTATCGGTATAGTTGAGGCCCAGGCTGCGCCCGGCCTCCATCTGCCCCACGTCCACGCTCATGAGCCCGCCGCGGATGATCTCAGCCTGGTACGCGCCGCTGTTGATGCCCAGCGTCAGCGCGCCTACCATGATATAGTTGCGGCTGGAGGAGAACACCACAAAGCCCATGATCAGCAGCTGCACCATCATGGGCGTGCCGCGGATCACGGTCACGTAGATTTTAAATATGGCGTTCAGGATGCCCAGCAGCGGGTTGCGATGGCCCGGCCGCTGCTGATCGTGGGCCGTGCGCACAATGGCCACGATCATGCCCAGCAGCACGCCCAGCAGCAGGGCCAGCGCCGTAACGTACAGTGTGGTGGTCACGCCGTTCAGGTATTGCTTCCAGCGTTCCTTTTCAATGAACGCCTGATAAGCGTACACATAAAACTTCTGCCAGGCGCTCACCGGGTCGCCCGCGGTGATCAGCGCTTTCCATGCCTGGTAATTTTCCAATGGATGCACCTCGCAATCGTAAAGGGAGCTGAAGAAAAAATGGGATACACCGAGAAAAAGCGCTTATTAAATCCAATCCAAACGAAAGGGGCGGTTCATCGCCGCCCCTTCCGGACAGGATATGTTATTCAGCCATATATTTATCGATGATGGCCTGCAGCGTGCCGTTCTCCTTGAGGATGCTCAGCTGCTCGTTGAAGGCGTCCACCAGGGCAGTATTGCCCTTGGCGATACCGAAGGCGAAGTCCTCCGGCTCATACGTGGTCTGCACCATGGTCAAGCCTGGATTCTTATCAACGTACGCCTTGGCCACGGCGTCGTCCATCACGATGCAGTCGATCTGTCCGTTGAGCAGCGCCTGGAACACCAGGGAATAGGTATCGTAGCCCACCACATGATCCTCGCCGTAATCCTCCTCGGTGTAGATCTGGCCGGTGGTGCCGCGCTGCACGCCGATGATCTGGTCGCCCAGGTTATCCATGGAAATGTCCGCGCCTTCCTTGAACACGATGGCCTGCACGATGCTGATGTAGGTATCGGTGAAATCAAACACCAGCTTGCGGTCCTCGCGGACGGTCACGCCGGACACCACGGCGTCGCTCTTGCCCTGCTGGGGCGCCTCCAGCGCGGAGTCAAAGTCCACGGCGTAGGGCTCGGCGGTGAGGCCGATGGCTTCGCAGATCAGATCAATGATCTCGGGCTCGATGCCGATGATATTGTCGTCGTCATCGGTGTACTCAAAGGGCGGGAAGTCCGGGCTGGTGGAATAGATGAATTTGCCCTCCTCAATGGTGGTGATATCGGCCGCCAAAGCGGAAGCCGACAGCGACAGGGCCAAAACAAGGGCGCATACGATGGCAAACAGCTTTTTCATGGTTTCTCCTCCTTTTATTTCTGGTTCTGTTTGGTGACCATGGCCTGAACGGCAATGGGTAAACCGTAAAGATTGATAAAGCCCGCCGCCTGGCTCTGATCATAATCGCTTTCGCCAAAGGTGGTGATGGACTCGCTGTACAGACTCCAGGGGCTCTGCACGCCGGCCTTGATGATATTGCCCTTGTAGAGCTTGAGCTTCACGGTACCGGTGACGTGCTCCTGGGTTTTATCCACAAAGGCGCTCAGCGCCTCGCGCAGCGGCGTGAACCACTGGCCGTTATAGACCAGCTCGGCAAAGGTGATGGCCAGGCGCTGTTTTTCATGCAGGGTCATCTTGTCCAGGCAGATGCTCTCCAGCGCCTCGTGGGCCCGGTACAGGATGGTGCCGCCGGGGGTCTCATACACGCCGCGGCACTTGATGCCCACCAGCCGGTTCTCCACGATATCGATGATGCCGATGCCGTTGGCCCCGCCAATGGCGTTGAGCTTCAAAATGATCTCCTTGGCGCTCATGGCCTGACCGTCCAGCGTTACGGGCTTGCCCTGGTCAAAGCCAAGGGTCACATAGGTAGGCGCGTCGGGGGCCTGAACGGGCGATACGCCCATCTCCAGAAAACCGGGCTTCTCGTACTGGGGCTCGTTGGCCGGATCCTCCAGATCCAATCCCTCGTGGCTCAGGTGCCAAAGGTTTTTATCCTTGCTGTAGTTGGTTTCGCGGTTGATTTTCAGGGGGATATCATGCGCCTCGGCGTAATCGATCTCCTCCTCGCGGCTCTTGATATCCCACTCGCGCCAGGGGGCGATGATGGGCATATCGGGCGCGAAATGCTTGACCGCCAATTCAAAACGCACCTGATCGTTGCCCTTGCCCGTGCAGCCGTGGCAGATGGCGTCCGCCCCTTCCTTGAGGGCGATCTCCACCAGGCCCTTGGCGATGCAGGGCCGGGCGTGAGAGGTGCCCAGCAGATAGTCCTCGTAGATCGCCCCGGCCTGCATGGTGGGGATGATGTATTCATCCACATATTCGTCGGTGAGATCGAGCACGTACAGCTTCGACGCCCCGGTCTTGATAGCCTTCTCCTCCAGGCCCTCCAGCTCGTCGCCCTGGCCCACGTTGCCGGATACGGCGATGACCTCGCAATTGTTATAGTTTTCCTTGAGCCACGGTATGATGATGGAGGTATCCAGCCCTCCGGAATACGCCAGCACAACCTTCTTAATGTCCGCCTTGTTCATCGCGGTGCAGCCTCCAATGCAAGATTATGCATTGATTATACTTTTTATTCATTCGATTGTCAATAGATATTCATAAAAAAACATTCAAAATGCAGGATTTCCGGATACTTTGCGGCATCGGGATCATTGTTTCCGGATACATCATTTTACATGAACAATATTTAATATTCCTTTCGCCACGCGCATTGGAGCCGCCCTTTTTTCCCGCGCGCGTCCCGTGATCCGAAAAATCGCGCGAGACCGCCTTGTCATTTTTTGCTGCAAATGATATCATGAAAGCAAACGACTGATCCCGGGAGGTATGCATGAAGGATTTCACCTTCGCTTCGGCGCTGCTCAGGCTCCTGCTGGCCATGGCGGCGGGCGCCGCCGTGGGCTACGGACGCTCCAAAAAGGAGCGGGCAGCCGGGCTGCGCACCTATATGCTGATCAGCATCGGCGCGGCAATGAGCGTGCTGCTTTCTTTTTTTCAGTACGGCATGCTCATGGGGCCCTGGGCCGAAACGACCGAAGCGGTGGGCTTTAAATACGATACGGGCCGACTGATGAGCCAGAGCATCACGGGCATCGGCTTTCTGGGCGCCGGCATCATCATCAAGGGCATGCACCAGCAGGTCAAGGGGCTGACCACGGCCACCGGGCTGTTCGCCACGGTATGCATGGGCATCGCCGCAGGCGCGGGCTTTTATGAGATCGTGATCCTGGCCGCGGCGCTGATCGTGCTGGTGCTCAACGTGATGTCGCCCCTGGAGGGCGCTTACAAGCGCAGGCTGCGCAATATCACGCTGCACGTGGAATTTGACTCGGTGGAAGATATCGGCGCCATCACCGATCTGATGCAGCGGCAGCACGCCAATATATTTGATATCGATATCGAGCGCACCGAGCGAAAGGACGATCTGTACCCCTGCGCCACCTTTATCATCCGGCTCAGCCGGGAAAACCACTCGCACTCCGGCATGCTGTCCTCGCTGGCCGAGCTCAGCTGCGTCAGGTCTGTGCGCGAACTGATCGCGTAAGCGGAAAGGAAGCATATGCTGGAAAGCTTGAATTTTCTGCGGAATATGGATTTTCTTTCGGTGCTGCTCAGGGTGGTGCTTTCCTGCGCCTGCGGCGCGGCGATCGGCCTGGAGCGCTCCTATAAAAACCGCCCGGCGGGCTTCCGCACCCATATCCTGGTGTGCATGGGCGCGTGCATGGCGGCGCTCACCGGGCTGTACCTGTATCTGGAGCTCAAGCTGCCCTCGGATATATCGCGTATCAGCAGCCAGGTGATCTCCGGCCTGGGCTTCATCGGCGCGGGCACCATCATCGTCACCAAAAAGCTGACCATCAAAGGCCTGACCACCGCCGCCGGGCTCTGGACCACCGGCATCATCGGCCTGGCCATCGGCAGCGGATACTACGAGCTCGGATTGGCGGGCACGCTGCTGGTGATGCTCACCGAAACCTGGTTCGCCCGTCTGGGCGCGCATATCCGCCGCACGCCGGCCTATGATATCGAAGTGCAATACAACCAAAAAACCTCGCTGGACGAGGTGCTGCGCTTCTGCAAGGACAACCATATGGATATCATAAACCTGAAGATCCACACCCTGGAGGCCGGCAGCGAGGCCCGCTATATCGCCGCCGTATCGCTGCGCGGAAGCAAGGACTGCAGCGACCTGCTGAGCGAGATCCGGAGCATGCCGGGCATCCTGAACGCCAGCGGGGTTTGAGCGGGGGAAGGGGAAAGAACGCGCTTTCTTTTTAAGAAAAAAGAAAGCTGCAAAGAAAAACTGGCTGGCGATGGAAGTTGGCGCGGCGATGAGAGTTGATTGCGCCAGGTGCGTTTAATCGCAAAGAGGGCGTCCGGGGCAATGAAAAACAGAAGCCCTGCCAGAATGGAGCAAGCTCCATCTGTCAGGTCCTCTGTTTTTCGGGATCGCTTCGCGATCCTCGATCTGCTGCGCAGATCGACCCCGGACGCTGGGCTTGTATGAATACGCTGGATTATCATTGCCAAACTTGAATGTATTCAAGCGTTATGGATCGTGCGGTATAGCTATAGACGGAAAGAACCCCGGAATCGAGCAGGCTCGGTCCGGGATTCTATGTTTTTTTCTTCTGCGTCAGGCGCTTGCAGGCACGGCGATGATATAGCCTTCCTCGGTCTTGGGGCCTTCAGGCATATCGCCCAGGGCGGCCTTCATGGAAACGATGGCCACCTCCAGCATGCCCTCGTCCGGCTCGGCGGTGGTGAGCAGCTGTAGGGCCATGCCGGGCTTGCGCAGCGTGCGGCACACCTTTCCATCGTTATGGGCCAGGCCCTTGAGCGTTTCATAGCTGATGCCGGCCACGCAGGGCAAAAGCAGGATGCGGCTGAGCACGCGAACAAAATAATTGCTGCCCAGGTTGAAGCCGGTAAGCTGGAGCACCAGCACGTCCACTACGGAATAGAACAGAATGGACAGGATAAAGGTGATCAGCAGGAAGCTGGTGCCGCAGCGGGGATGCAGGCGGCTGAAGGTTTTGGCGTTGCCAGGCGTCAGATCGATGCCGGCCTCATGGTTGTACACCGTCTTATGCTCAGCCCCATGGTAGCGGAACACGCGCATCATATCGGGCACACGGCGCACCGCGACCATATACCCCACCAGCAGCAGCGTGCGCACCAAGCCGCTGGCCAGGTTTTTCAGCAGCAGCATCCCGCCGGTGGCGCCGGACGGAAACAGCTTGATGATCAGGTTGGGCAAAAGCACAAACAGGCTGATGGACATGATCAGCGCCAGCACGATAGCCAGGCCCATGACCACCTTATCCACGCCCTTGCCCAGCTTTTTGGCCAGCCAGAGCTCAAACTTTGTGGGCTCTTCCTCCTCCTGGCCGCCCATCCTTGCGCTTTCCTCCAGCGTTTTCATGCCGGTACCCAGCATGGTCACCATGCTGACGGCGCCGCGGATAAAGGGCAGGCCCATCCATTTATGCTTCTGGGCCGGGGACACATAGGGATCGCGCTTGACCACGATGCTGCCGTCGGGACGGCGCACCGCCAGGGCCACATATTCCGGCGAGCGCATCATCACGCCTTCCAGCACCGCCTGGCCGCCGATATCTACCTTCTTCTGAGCCATAAGAATAAATCCTTTCCGGGGAAAATCTCTCTCCGGATGCTATTATACACGCATTCGCATATATGCGCAAATGAAAATTGGATGAGAAAACGCTGAGAAACAACAAAACGGAGGCCGGTTGCCCGCACCTCCGTTTATGTTTCGCATTACTTGTTCAGCAGATCGCCGTAGCGCTTCTTGAACTTGTCCACGCGGCCGCCGGTATCCACCAGCTTCTGCTTGCCGGTGTAGAACGGGTGGCACTTGGAGCAGATTTCAACCTTGAGCTCCTTCTTGGTGGAGCCGGTGGTGAACGTTTCACCGCATACGCAGCGAACGACTGCCTCACCGTACTTGGGATGGATGCCTTCCTTCATTGCTTTTCACCTCTTCTGCGCATGCTTGATCGGATTCATGGCGCGCAACCATGAGCCGCAAACAGTAGTATAGCATAGCCGGAACGGTTTTGCAAGGGGAAAAACGGCCATTCCGCCCCATTCTTTGGAAATTTAACAATTTCAGCGGCTCAGTCGGTGAAAACCAGCAGATCGTGAGCCAGGGCGTAATCGACGGCGTACTGGGAGTGAGCGTAGATCGCCACGGGGCCGCAGCCGTCAAAGGCGTCGCCGGCAATATAGGTCACGCTCGCCGGGATCTCGATGGCCTCAACGGTCGTTCCGGCAAAGGCTTGCCCTTCGATGCGCGTCAGGCCTGCCGGCAGCGTCCAGGGCGTCACGCCCAGCTCGCTGACAGGCAACGTACCGTCGGCGCGGGTGACGAACAGCGTAAATTCCTCCGTCCATCTCACATTGGCGCTGCACACGGTGACGCAGGCGGCGTAGATGCCGGGCTCCCCGGCCACGATATGACCGTTATCGTCAAACTGCATGCCACGGTCCCAACCCCAATCGCCGCCCGGCATTCCGTAAGATCCGCTCTCGCCGGGAGCCGCCCAGTCATCCTTGAAATGGGCTTCCTTGATCATATACAGCGAATCGCCCGTCCTGGCGATCAGGCTCTCGTTAAAGCTGCGCACAATACCCGTGGGCAGCGTGGGCGGGGTGATAAAGCTGACGGTGTAATCCTGCTCCCAGTGGGCGGTGCCCCAATCGCATGTCAGGCGGATCATGGCCGTTTCATCGGTGGCGGGAAGCCTGGTCACGTCCAGATCCAGGCCGCGGCCGCCATCGTCGAGGACGGCGTCAAACTGCACGGTACCCTGGATCAGCTTCGCGTCCCATGCGGGCGTTCCGCTCTGGACGGTCGCCATGTATTCGTAATTGTCCAGATAGAAGTGGTCGATCTGCGGGTCGGTCTGCACGCGGCCTGGGTAAATGGTATAGGCTTCATAATCCATGCCCAGGAAATAGCTGCTGGCAAAGCCGTCATGATTGGTGTGCACGTATATTTTGCCGCCAGGCATGGAGCCGTCGGCCTCCAGGATGGTCAGGTGGCAGCTGCGGGTGAAGCAGATGTTCACATCAGCCCAGGTGACCGTGATGTCGTATTCGCCCGGCATCCCCGCCACGCGCTCGCCGTTTTCCCAGCTTACGAAGCCGTCCTCCGCGTGTTCGTCGCCCGCGTTGAACCAGAAGCCCTTGTCCTCCCATGGCTCCGCCATAATCCCCTGGTTAAAGGAAATTTCGGAGATTTCCTCCAGCAATTCGCCGGTCTTCAGCGTCAGGCTGGATACCATGGAGCGGCCTTTGTACAAAAGGTCGGTGGGCAGGGTCGGGACCTTTTTGAAATGCACGGTCAGCTGGGCCTCGCCGTGGGCGCCGTCCCAATCGCAGCTTACGGTGAACAGCACGTCCGCGCTGTCCACGGGCAGGCTATTCAGCAGCAGATCCATCCGGCCGTCGTCGTTTACCGTCCAGGTGAAATCGATGCCGGGATCGTCGGCGGTCACCGTCCATACCGGATCGCCCTTGAGCAGCCTGGCCCAGGTATCGCTATTGAATATGCTGAACCGATCCACAAAGGCGTCGGTGTAGGCATGGTCGAGGAGCTGGCCGCCGAAGTCGGT
This sequence comes from Clostridia bacterium, assembly GCA_017464225.1. Next base: position 12,242 of record JAFUDW010000151.1, read on the forward strand.
CAGCAGCAGGCCGTCGCCGATGTAATAGTTGCGCTCCGGGCTGCTCCAGGAGCTGATATCCAGCACCGGCGGAGGCACGCTGCCATCATCGGCCACGTGGAAGATCACGTGATGGCCCATGTATACGGTATCCACGTTCACCATGACCGTGGCCACAAATGTGCCCGCCGTGGTAGCGGTGTACACATACCGGTTTTGGGCCTGCATAGTACGGTCGATCTCGGCGAAGGCTTCCATCTGGTCGCTGAAGAGCACCGGATGGGCCTCATAGCCCGGGATATTCCAGCCCATGGGCAGGGGACTCGGCGCGATTTCAAAGGTATCGCCCACGGTCAGGTAAACGTCATGGGGATAATCGTGATCCGCGGGCACGCCCATGGAGGGCAGGCTCACGTAGTGCAGGGTGGTGACGCTGGTATCGGTCCTGCTGCCCCAATCGCAGGTAACGGTGACCAGCGCATCCTGGGGCTGGGCGGGCATTTCAGGTTCGATCCAGACAACCAGATGGCCTTGATCGTTCCAGGAATAATCCCAGAAACCGTGCGGGATGTCGGGGGTAACGTCCACCGTCCAGACGGGGCTGCCGCCCAGCTCGCTCTGCAGGGCGTCATAATTTTCAAAATAAACGTCGATATCCTCCAGCGCGCCGTAGGGCATATCGCCGTCCGGCCCCAATCCGCTGTAATACCGGGGCATGCCCAGGTATACGTTGCGCTCAGGGAAACTGTTTTGCAGCGTCAGCGCGGCAGAGGAGCCGCCGCCCGCGCCGCCGATCTCAAAGGAGACTCTTTTCCGCAGGAGCAGGGAATCGGCGCGGATTTCGATATAAGCCAGGTACGAGCCTTCCTTGTAGAGGGCGATATCGGCCTTGCCGGGGATGTCGTTGCCCCGGATCATTTCGCCTATTTCAGAGTCAAACGTCATCCCCCAGGGCATCAGATCATAGCCGTTCAGCGACCAGCCGTCCAGCAGATCGCTCAAATCGATCCGCTTGGTCTGGCCGGCCTGGGCCTCAATGACGGCGGCCTTCGACAGGTTTTGGGGCATGGAAGCGCTCAGCGCGTGAAAATACACGGTCATCGGTTCGGCGGCATAGCCGTCCCAGGTACAGGTCACCTGAAACTCGGCGTCCATCGTCTCCGTGGGCGCCTGGTTCAGCTTTGCCACCACCCGGTGAATGCTTCCGTAGACCTCGGGATAGAAGGTAAAATCCAGCTGCGGGCCGTTGGTCTGCGTGACGTTCCATACGGGATCGCCGGTACAGACGGCGGCCATCTCATCATAATTCATGATGCTGACGCGGATAAATTCATCCCAATAGATCACGTCGGACAGGGCCTGCTGCCCCAGCGGAAGGCCCAAATAATAATTGGTGGTGGTGCCGTCCATGGGCAGATCGGTGATCAGCCGCAACTCGGGCGTATCGGCCAGCGCGGAAGCGCCCAGGCACAGCGCCAGCAGTATCAAGCACAGCGCCGACAGGCGAAGCATCGTTCTTTTCACGGCGAAATCCCTCCGTTCGCAGATCCTGTTCCTATATTATACCAAATCATGCGCGGCGCGGCAAGACGGCCTCCGCCCGTAAAAAACGGCGAGCCTTACAATTTTGTAAGCTTCGCCGTTTTCCGTGAATATTGATGTATAATACTTTTGAAGTCAGATTGGAAAAGGTGGGGTGAGCGGCTTGATCCGAAAAAAAGGTTCTTTGGCCTCAGACGGCCTCTTTGCGACAACCCTTCCCTATAAACTGGCGGAAATCGTTTGTTAGTGAATTCAACTTTGTTCGCCGGGATGGGTCCAGGCTATGAAATACCCTGGCGCAGAGTTTTAGAGGCCGCGGAGGCCCTTATCGTCCCCCGCCTAAATTATTGCTTCGCCGCGGCCAAAATCCTGTCCACGTAATCGGTAGCCTCCCAGCTGAATCCCTCGCGGCCGAAATGCCCGTAGGCGGCGGTGGCGCGATAGACGGGACGGCGTAGGTTCAGCCGCTCGATGATGGCGGCGGGGCGCATATCAAACGCCTCGCTGACCACCTGGGCCAGCCGATCGTCGGGCAGCTTGCCGGTGCCGAAGGTATCCACGGTGAGGCTCACGGGCTGCGCCACGCCGATGGCGTAGGCCAGCGCCACCTGGGCCTTATCGCAGAGCCCGGCGGCCACCAGGTTTTTGGCCGCGTGGCGGGCGGCATAGGCCGCGCTGCGGTCCACCTTGGTGGGATCCTTGCCGCTGAACGCGCCGCCGCCGTGGGGCGCCATGCCGCCGTAGGTATCCACAATGATCTTGCGCCCGGTGAGGCCGCTGTCACCCGCAGGGCCGCCGATGACGAAGCGCCCGGTGGGATTGATATAATACGTGGTATCCGCGTGCAGCAGCTCGGCGGGGATCTCGTGCTTGATCACATCCTCGATCATGGCGCGGCGGATCTCCTGCTGGCTGACGCTCTCGTCATGCTGGGTGGAAATGACCACGGCGTCCACCGCCACGGGCTTGCCATCCTCATACACCACGGTGACCTGCGCCTTGCCATCGGGGCGCATCCAGGGCAGAAGGCCCTCCTTGCGCACGGCGGCCATGCGCCGGGTGAGGCGATGGGCCAGGGCAATGGGCATGGGCATCATCTCGGGCGTTTCATTGCAGGCGTAGCCGAACATCATGCCCTGATCGCCCGCGCCCTGCTCGTGATCCTCGTGGGTATCCACGCCCTGGGCGATATCCGGGCTCTGATCGTGCACGGCGGTGAGCACGGCGCAGGACGCGCCGTCAAAGCCCTTCTTGGCGCGATCGTAACCGATATCGATGACCACCTGCCGGGCGATATCGGCGATGGGCACGTAAGCATGGGTGCTGATCTCGCCCATGACCAGGATGAGGCCGGTGGTGGTGCAGGTTTCGCAGGCCACGCGGGCATAGGGATCCTGTTCCAGCAGCGCGTCCAGCACGGCGTCGCTGATCTGGTCGCAGATCTTATCCGGATGTCCCTCGGTGACCGATTCGGATGTGAACAGTTTACGCATTTTTGTGTTTCTCCTTTCGTGTTCGCGCAAAAGAAAAGCGCCTGCCCGCAGACAAGCGCTTATTTTGTAAATCTTTTACGCCTTATCTGCCGGTACTGTGTACCGCCGGAATTAGCACCGCACGGTTCCCCGCCGGTTGCCGGGCATCATCGGGCCGTTCCCTCCGCCGCTCTTGATAAGGTATTCAGTTGACGGGGATGATTATAGCACAGCGTCTTCACGCTGTCAAGGCGAGCGCCTTGCCGATTATTGATCAATTTCCGCTGTCTGTAAGCCGTGGGCCAGGGCGTAATTCCAGGCCTCGCTGCCCTCAACGGCGCGGACGACGTAGCTGCCGGCAGGCAGAGCATCCTCGGCGATGTATTCCACCGAGGCCGGAATGGTGATGGCGCGCAGGTCGCCGCAGCCCGCGAAGGCGCGCTCCCCGATGGAGCGCAAGCCCTGCGGCAGCAGGATGATCTGCGCCGTGCTGTTCATAAAGGCCTCGTCCTCGATGGCCGTCAGCGCCGCGGGCAAAGTGAGCGTTCGCATCACGCTTCCCAGCCAGGTGATTGTTCCGCCGTAATTGCCGTCCGCAACGCTCTCCCATCCCGCAAGCTCGCTGAAATAGGAGGCGGAGGCGGTGACATTGTAGAAAGCGTTGCTGCCGATGGACGGCGCGGCCCCGGCAAAGGCGATCTCCTTCAGCACCGCGCATCTGCCGAAGGCGTAATTTTTGATTTCAGCCAGACTCCGGGGCAGATCGACGGCGGGAAGCGTAGCCTGCCCATAGAAGGCCGATGCTCCAATGGTTTGCAGGGTGGAGGGCAAAACGACCTCGGTCAGCTTGCCGACGCTTGTGCCCGAAGTGCTGTCATACACATAGAAGGCATAATCGCCGATGGATGTGACGCCTTCCTCAAAATCTACGTGGGTCAACGAACCGTAAACGCGGTATTCCAGCATGTTTTTATAATAGCGCTCGGATGTGGCGCTTGAATATTGCCGATTGATCATCACGCCATCCCCGCCCTTGAGATAATGAATGCTGGCGATGGGATTGTTCTGGAACCGGTTCTCGGTGTTGATCTCCACAGGCAGGGTGATTTCGTTCAGGCTCCCGCAGTCATAGAAAGCGCCCAGTCCCAAAGACGTCACCGTGCGGCGCAGCGTGACCTTTTTCAGCGATGCGCAGTTCCTGAAACAGGATGCGGGGATTTGGGTCACGCTCTCCGGAAGAACGAAGGCGTGCCCCGCCTGCGGTTCGCTCACAATGGCTGTGATTCCGGTGCGGCTGTAGGCATATTCGCCCAAGGTGGTAAAGCCCTCGGGCAGCGGTACATCATCCAACAA
>JAFUDW010000152.1 GCA_017464225.1 Clostridia bacterium
ACAGACTTAGCGGAAAAGCTCATTGCTGAGAAAGGGGAGCGTGCTTACTTTCAAGAGTTCCGTGCTCAGTTCGTGCAAAAGTTTTTCCCTGACTTAGAAAAACGCAAGTCTCAAAAGGTTAAGAAGGAAAGTATGTCTGACTTCTTAAAGGGATTGCTATAACTCCAGAAGTTCCCAACCCAAGCTCTATAATAAAAATAAGCCTCTCCAACGCTCAAAAAGTGTGGAGAGGCTAAACTTTTACTTGCTTTTTACTGCTTTTGGTATTATAATGCTTATTAGCTTGTTTGGGGCTGTAGTGGAATGGCAGACACCAGGGACTTTAGAGCCAGCCTTTCCTATCGGCAAGTCTGGCATAGAGCACCAAGATAGGAAACTTCTTGTGTGAATGTGGGCTAAATCGGTGAAAACCCCTCAGGGGCAACGCCGTGCTAAACCAACTGTCAAGAGTTGGAAATGTGTAGAGACTATACACCCACTACCTAAGTCCTTAGATATGGTAAAGACATAGTCCAGACTACAACGCTTACCAAGGCGGCTATGGTAACATAGAGTAGCAGGAAAATCCCTTGCTCTTTCGAGCGTGCGGGTTCGAGTCCCGCCAGCCCCACCAAGCACAAGAGAGAGGCTTAGTCCTCTCTCTTTTTGATTGCTTTGCGGCCTGATTTATCGCTAACCTTGCTTATAAGGCTGTGCTGTTCCGCTTCATCCTTAGTAGCCATCCCATAGATATTAGCATAGCGGTTAGTCATAGCAAGGGAAGAATGGCCTAATTGCTCTTTTAGCATTAACGGATTGCCGCCGTCCCTAATCCAGTTAGCCGCATAGCTATGCCTAAATTTATGAAAGCCCTCCCATTGAACATTTCTAGTCTCAAAGTAATCTTTCATTGCGTCCTTAGCACTCTCATAGGCCAGCCGCCCGCCGTAAGCATTGCAGAATAAAGGTTCATCTATAAGCGGTTCCCCATCATCATCACATCTATAATAATGGATATAATCTCTCAGTATTTTTCTTAGTGACGGATGTAAGGGCATTAGTTTAGGCTTTTTATTTTTCTGGATATTTACAGTAATAGAGTTTTCTTCAAAGTCAATATCACTAACATTCAAAGCCAAGAGTGAAGATATACGGTTACCAGTAGCCATAAGATACTTTATCATCACCCAACATCTATAAGCTACAAAATCCTCCGTCTTAGGTCTGCGCGTTAGCTCAGCTAGCTCATAAGTTGTAAAAGTTTTCTTTATATCCGGTTGAACATCCTTAATATGTATCTTATACTCTTTAATCCAACCATTTTCTTGAGCGAACCTAACTATTGCCTTAAAATGCCGCATAGCTGAAATTACTGATTGTTCTGAGCGTTCCCTCCACCGTTTTAAATAATCCTGATAATAAGTAGCTATGTTATCTGTTTCTAGGACTATGATAGGCATACTTGCCCCAATCTCACGCTGTTTAGGGAAGTTTTCAGTTGTGATTGCGTCCATCACAACCTTGCCGCCCTGCCGCCCATAGCTGAAACCTAAAAAGTCAAATATGGTATCAAAATGGTGTCGATAAGTTCTAATCGTGCTGTCTGCGTCACCCTTGCCCTTGCGGTTAAGGATAAATTCATGTTCAAGCCTAGTCATATTGTCTATCTCAGGATTGATAATAGCACTCTTAATTTTAACAGTCCTAGGTTCATCGTTTCTACCAAATAAACCAACCTCTAAGCCCCTGCGAAGTTGTCTGTTGCGCTCCAAGATTTCTTGCGTCATCTCAGTTGGCTCAGTAGGAGCATGTTCAACCTTTACGCCAATCGTCAATTTACCATCTTCCAATTTCTGTGTCTTAGGTATTTCTGGAGCGTTCTCAGGATTTTTGATAACTACTTTTCTAGGCATAAAACCAACCTCCTGCCAAGTCTTAAACCCATTCTAATACACAAGTCTAAATTTGTCAAGTCTCTGGTGTCTTTTTCGTTTTTTGTATTTTATAAAATGAAAAAAACCTTATAATATAAGGCTTTTAGAGTGTATTGAAACCGTGAGAGACTTAAAATCTTGTGCCCTCTGGGCGTGCGGGTTCGAGCCCCGCCACTCGCACCAAAAAACGGCAGGCTGTACGGCCTGTCGTTTTTATGTATTTGCCATGCGTTATGCGATCAAAATTGGAATACGTTCAAGCCGATATCCGGATCCAGCACCCGGCCCACCTGGCCGTCGATCACCGTCAGCACCATTTCGCAGGTGGCGGAGAGCGTGATTTCGTTGGCGTGGCCGCCGTGGGCGATCAGGTGTTCGTCGCACAGGGTCACGTGCAGGTGCAGGTAAGGCTTGCCGTCCTGCTGGGTCACGGTGCCAATCAGGGAAGCGATTTCCATGGGCCCGGTGAGGGTTTGCCGGTGAAACACCTTTTCTTTCACGTCGTACACGCATACCACCGCCCGATCCGCCGCGCCCAGGGCCTGCACGGAGGCCAGCAGGATATGCTCCTTTTCGCACAGGGCGGTCAGGGTCGACAGCACCTCCTCGCCCCGATCCATGCGGATCACATAGGTATTGCCAAAATGCCGATAATCCATGCTGTTTCCTCCTGTATGCTGTCGGTTGATTGTCAACGGCGATCCCATCTGCGCCGGCATTCCCCGTGGGAAAAGCGGAGGGCGTTGGGAACAGGGCGCGTCAGTACCCGATCGTTCGGTCGACCTGCCGCAGCAGGGGACGGCCCGCGCAGTAGTTTTCAAAATCCTCCAGGAAAAGGGCCACGATCTTTTCCAACGTGTAATCCAGGGTTATATTGCCCGCCACGTGAGGGGTCACGATCAGGCGGGGGCAATCCCACAGGGTGCTGTCGGCGGGCAGAGGCTCCTGGTCGAATACATCCAGCGCCGCCCCGGCCAGACGATCGGATCGCAGCATTGCTTCCAGGGCGGCTTGATCGATGGCGTTCCCCCGGCCCACGTTGATCACGTAGGCGTTCCGGGGCAGCAGGGCCAGGCGCGCCGCGCTTATCAGGCCGTCGGTTTCTCTGGTGCTGGGCAGCGATAGGATCAGCACGTCGGTTTCCGGCAGGAGACCGTCGATCTGATCCCGGGTGACCACCCGATCGAACAATTGGCCGGGATTTTTGCCGCTGCGGTTCACGCCGATCAGCGCGGCGGGGGAGAAGGCCCGCAGCCGGATGGCGGCCTCTCGGCCGATATCGCCGGTGCCCAGCAGGGTGATCCGGCTGTTGCGGATGGCATGGATGCGCAGATCCCGGGTCCATGCCCGCCGCGCCACGATGGCGGCGTATTCCTGTCGGCGGCGCATCAATTCCAGGGTGACCATGACGATGTGCTCGGCGATGGTGGTGCCGTAAGCGCCTGAGGAATTCGAAAGAATAACTTGCTCAGAGGCGAAAACGTCGTCGGCAAGGTAGGGCTCCACCCCGGCATAGGGCGTGCAGAACCAGCGCAGACGCGGGGCGCTGCGGGTCAATTCGGTTCCCACGCCGAAAATGATCTCCGCGTCGTTCAAATGGGGCAGGGCGTCGGCGTTTGAAGAAAAAAACAGCGCCTCAAAGCTCTGCCGGGCAGCGGCGGAGGCGATGGCCCCGCGCTGCTGCGCGGTGATCCGGGGCAGGGAAACGATCAGTTTTCTGGGCATGATAGTCGCCTCCTCACGCGGGGCTGGTTCCCGCGTTGGCTTTGCCGATGACCGGCATATCCGCGGCCCATCGCGCAGGATGAAGGAAACTGCCGCTTCATCCTCTTGAACAGGCGTTCCGGGCGATGCGCGGCATGGGATCAACGCCGGTTTTCCTTTTCATTATAGCGGATGCGGGATACGTTTGCAAGCCGGATCGGGCAAAAAGCACGCCCTGCCAGGCAGTAGGCCGCTTTCCCTTGAACAGGAGGAATGGGACGCCCTTCGTTCAAGGTGCGCCTGATATTATTTTCCGGATTCCCGACAGCAAACATTTTTTTACAGAAGCGTTTCTATCTGGACGTTCGGGGGCTGGACATGGACGGCTGAAAGTGGTATTCTTAAGGAAGGACTTATGCATTTTGGATGTGTATGGCGCCCCTTGATCACCCCGCGCCCAATCAACGAAAGGAGAATTGGAGATGAGCTTCACCCCCAAGGGAATCGTGGTCCCCATCGTTACCCCCCTGACCCCGGATGGGAAATTTGATGAAAAGGCCTATCGCGGCCTGATCGACTATCTGGCCGACAACGGCATTCACGGCGTGTTCCCCTTTGGCACCACCGGCGAATTTTACGCCTTTGATCAGGGCTTCTACAATAACTTGCTGGAGGTGACCAAGGATCAGGTGAAGGGCCGCATGCAGATTTATGCTGGGGCCAATCACATCACCACGAAGGGCGCGGCCCACATCGCCAAGGAAGTGGAAAAGATCGGCGGCATCGACGCCCTGAGCGTGCTGACCCCCATGTTTGTCAGTCAAACCCAGCACGAGGTGTATGAATATTATCGGGAAATCGCCGCTGAAACCAGCCTGCCCATCATCATTTACAACAATAAGCCCAAGACCAACGTGACCGTGGAGCCGGCCACCGTGGCCAAACTGGCGGAAATCGACAACATCGTGGCCGCTAAGGATTCCACCGGCGATATGACCAACGCCGAGGAATACATCCGCCTGACCCGGGGCATGGATTTCAGCGTGATGATGGGCCGGGACACCCTGATCCTGGCCGGTTTGCATTACGGCGCGACGGGCGCTATTGCCAGCTGTGCCAACGTGGCGCCGCGCATCGCCGTGGATATCTACGAAAAATTCCAGGCGAAGGATTACGCAGGCGCGCTGGACGCTCAGTTCAAGCTCAGCGCCCTGCGCATCGCCACCAACATGGGCTCCTTCCCTGTGACGCTCAAGGAAGCCCTCAAGCTCATCGGTCACGATTGCGGCGACTGCGTCAAGCCCATTCAGCCGCTCAGCGAGGAGCAGCGTGAAAAGCTGCGGGACGTGCTGGTGGGCATGGGCCTGATTCAATAAGGCGTGAAAACAAAGCATAATAAGGAGGAAAACACAATGAAAATCGCATTTATCGGTCTGGGAATCATGGGCAAGCCCATGGCGCTGAACCTGCTGAAGGCCGGCCATCAGCTGCGGGTGTATGACCGCAATGCCGCTACCCTGGAGGAACTGAAAGCCGCCGGGGCCACCATCTGCGCCAGCTCCGCCGAAACGGCCGAGGGCGTCGACCTGGTGATCACCATGCTGCCCAACAGCCCCCACGTCAAGTCCGTCATGCTGGAGGATGACAAGCTGGCTGAAAAGATGCCCAAAACTGCCGCCTTCATCGACTGTTCTTCTATTAACCCCGTGGCTTCCCGGGAAATCGCCGCGGAATTGGCGAAGTATGGCATCGACATGCTGGACGCTCCTGTTTCCGGCGGCCAGCCCATGGCCGTGGCCGGGACCCTTTCCTTCATGGTGGGCGGCAAGCAGGAAGTATTCGATAAGTTCAAGCCCGTGCTGGAAGCCATGGGCAAGAGCGTGGTGCGCGGCGGCGACATCGGCGCGGGCAATGTGACCAAGCTGTGCAACCAGACCATCGTGGCAGTCAACATCGCCGCCCTGGCCGAGGCCATGCAGATGGGCCAGATGTGCGGCGTGGAGCCCGAAAAGATCTTTGAGGCCATCCGCGGCGGCCTGGCCGGCAGCAACGTGATGAACGCCAAGGCCCCCATGATGATGGATCAGAATTTCCAGCCCGGCTTCCGCATCGACCTGCACATCAAGGACCTGAACAACGTGGTGGATGCCGCCAAGGCAGTGGACGCCCCCATCCCACTGACCCAGCAGGTGCTGGAAATGATGAAGATTTTGCATCACGATGGCGACGGCACCTGCGACCACAGCGCCCTGCTCAAGTATTATCAGAAGCTCACCGGCGAGACCCTTCACCATTGATATGCATCACCTGGGGCGAAGCCTTTTGGCTTCGCCCCACCTAAAGACAGGAGATGGCCTATGAAATTCATCTTTGCGCCTGATTCCTTCAAGGGCTCGCTGTCTGCCCT
>JAFUDW010000153.1 GCA_017464225.1 Clostridia bacterium
CCGGAAATGACGGCGGCTTGCCGACGTCAATGACGCGTCAGCGTCATAGCGATCATACAAAAATCGCAGACCGAGCTTGCTCGAGTCTGCGTATTTTTTGTTGATCGCGTATTTCCGATGCGCTCTTTGCGCCAACCTCTTTTCCAATCAACTGCGGGAAGTTGCTTGTTTATGTTGCAAAGAAACATCCGCAGCTGGCGGGGCCTGGGGAGGTACTACCTCCCCAGCAGGGTTTTTAAGGGGCAGCGCCCCTTATCGTTCCTCCCTCTCCCGCAACAGCGTCTGGATCATCCCCATCCGCCCGGTATTACACCGCCGGTTTTTCCATGCTGATGCCCACCACGATCTCCTGGGCATCCTCGCAGGCGGCCAGCTGCTTCGCGTTCAGGGTGATATTGGCCATTTCGCCGGGCGCCATGATCATCTTTTTCTGGGAGAACACGGGCTTGCCGTCAGCGGTGACCACCACATAGGGGTTCTGGTACACGCGGTCGGGGCGGAACATGATATCCACGCCCGCGTGCTCCGCGCCCTTTTCCAGCCTGATCTGCTGGGGCACTGCGCCGCGCACGCCCGCGCCGTCCCTGACCGGGATCAAACGGCCCGCATGCGCCTTGCCCTGTACATAATCGGCAGCGGCCTGACCGGCCTTGAAGGACTCGCCGGAAACGAAGTCCACCAGGTCATGCACATGCAGCACGTTGCCGCAGGCGAAGATGCCGGGAACGCTGGTCTGCAGGCTGTCGTCCACCACAGCGCCGCTGGTGGCCGGACTGATGTCCACGCCCGCGCCGATGGTCAGTTCGTTTTCGGGGATCAGGCCCACCGACAGCAGCAGCGTATCGCATTCAAACTCGATTTCGGTGCCCGGGATGGGGCGGCGGTTTTCATCCACCTTGGATACCGTTACGCCGGTCACGCGCTCCTTGCCGTGGATATCGGTGACGGTGTGGCTCAGGTACAGCGGAATGTTGTAATCGTGCAGGCACTGTACGATATTGCGGTTGAGGCCGCTGGAGAAGGGCATCAGCTCCACGCAAGCCAGCACCTTCGCGCCCTGCAGCGTCATGCGGCGGGCCATGATCAGGCCGATATCGCCGCTGCCCAGGATCACCACCCGGCGGCCGGGCATATAGCCCTCCAGGTTGACGAACTTCTGGGCCGTACCGGCGCTGTAAATGCCCGCGCAGCGGGTACCGGGAATGGCCAGCGCGCCGCGGGGACGCTCTCTGCAGCCCATGGCCAGCACAACCGCCTTGGCCTGGAATATCTGCAGGCCGTACTTTTTGCTGATGGCGGTAACGGTTTTATCCTTCGTCACGCTGAGCACGGTCACGCCGGTGCGCACGTCGATATCCATTTCGGAAGCGGTATCGATATCGCGCTGGGCGTACTCGGGGCCGGTCAGCTCCTCCTTAAAACGATGCAGGCCAAAGCCGTTATGGATGCACTGGCGCAGGATGCCGCCGGCGTTCTCCTCGCGCTCCAGCACGATCAGGCTGTCCACGCCCGCCTTTTTGGCGGCAATGGCGGCGGCCAGGCCCGCAGGGCCCGCGCCTACGACCAAAATATCCACGTTAATGGCGTTCAATTCATTTTTCATCGGGCCGCGCCTCCTTAGCGATGTCGTGCAGGGTGCCCACCAGCAGCTTGCTTTCGCCGCCGCACTTGGTGATCTCCAGCGGGCTTACGTTCAGCTCCTCGCACAGGATCTCCATGACCCGGGGGCTGCAGAAGCCGCCCTGGCAGCGGCCCATGCCGGCGCGGGTGCGGCGCTTTACGCCGTCAATGCTGCGCGCGCCCACCGGACGGCGGATAGCGGCGCGGATCTCGGCCTCGGTCACCTGCTCGCAGCGGCATACCAGCGTGCCGTACTCGGCGTTCTTTTCATAGGCCGCCGCCCGCTCGGCGTCGGTCATATTGCGGAAGGGCTTGGACACAGGCGTGGGCTTCTTCCAATCGTTCTTTTTCTCCAGTCCCAGGAAGGCGGCCACCTCGTCGCCCAGCTCCTGACCAATGGCCGGAGCGGCGGACAGGCCGGGGGATTCAACGCCCACAGCCTCATACGCGCCTTCGGGCGCGCCCTCCACCTTGCCGATGATGAAATCGCCGTGCTCCTCATGGGCGCGGATGCCCGAGAAGGTGGTGATGGTCTGGCGCAGGGTCACGTTTTTCCAGGTGAGGCGGACGGCCTTCATCACATCGTCCAGGCCCTTGCGGGTGGTGGCGGTATCATAGCCATCGTCAATATCGTCCGCGGTGGGGCCCAGCAGGATGTTGCCATGGGTGGTGGGCGATACCAGCACGCCCTTGCCCATCTTGGTGGGGCACTGGAACATGGTCATGGCAAAGGGCATTTCCGCCGCGTGATCCAGCAGGTAATATTCGCCCCGGCGGGGGATCAGTTTGACCCTGCGGGAGGAAATCATATTATGCAGCACGCCGCTGCCCATGCCGGCGCAGTTGATCACGGCGCGGGCCTTGTACTCGTCGCGCTCGGTGATCACCAGCCAATTGCCGTCGGCGGTGGGCTTGATCTCCAGCACGGGATTGGACAGCGAAAACTCCGCCCCATTCTCGGCGGCGCTGTCGGCCAGGGCGCAGGTCATTTCATAAGGGCTCACCAGGCCGCTGGTGGGCGCGTACAGAGCGCAGAGCACCTCGGGATTGGTGCTCGGCTCCATGCTCAGGATCGCGTCACGCTCCAGGATGCGGCAGCCCTCCACGCCGTTCTCATTGGCCTGGGCCAGCAGATTCTCCAGCGTTTTGCGGTCCTCCTCGGTAAAGCCGATGACCAGCGCGCCGGGCTGACCGTAGGGCACGCCCAGCTCGCCTGCCAGCTGCTTGTACATCTTGGCGCCTTTCACGTTGAGCCGGGCCTTTTCGGTGCCCGGATGGGCGTCAAAGCCCGCGTGGACGATGCCGCTGTTGGCTTTGCTGGCGCCATCGGCCACGTCCTCCATGCGGTCGATGACCAGCAGCTTGCCGTCATACTTGGCCAGCTGCTGCGCCACGGCGCAGCCTACCACGCCTGCGCCTATGATGATCGCGTCATACATGCGTATATCCATCCTTTCCCAATGGTTTCATGTTAAATCCATTATAGCACAACCAAAGCGTATATTCAATTTCTTTTATTGGTTCAGCAGCGGACAGTTATAGAAGGGATCGGATTCCAGCGTCGTTCCGGCGGGCACGTCGGCCTTTGCCAGCGACGTGCAGTTAGAGAAAGCCATATCGGAAATCGTCATCAATCCCTCGTTGAACACCGCCTCAACCAGTCCGGAGCAGTTCTGGAAGGAGCCGTAATTGATGCGCTGAAGGGCTTCATTGCAGCGCAGCTCTCTGATGGCCTTGCAGCCACTGAAGGAATAGCTGCCCGTGTATTTCAGGCTGCCTGGCAATTCGACCAGGCACGCGCCCTCTTCATGGGAAGCGCCGCCGATAATGAACACATCCTCCAGCGCCGAGCAGCCGTAGAAGGCATAGGGTTCAATGATCTGCACGGTATCGGGCAGGGAGACCGACTTGATGGCGGTATTGCCCCGAAATACGGTAAGCAGATCGGTGACGCCCTCGGGCACCTCCACGCGCTCCAGATTGCTGCAGCCCACCAGGATACCGGCGGTATCGGAAACGCTGATCTTTTTCAGCCCGGCGGGGTACATGAAATACCGCAGCTCCTTGCAGCCGTTGAACGCGCCCATGCCGATGACGGTCACCGAATCGGGCAGCATGGCGCTGCCCAGGGCCGAACAGTCGATGAACGCGCCGCTGCCGATTTGGTTCAGCCCTTCATTGAAGGACACCAGCGCAATGCTTTTGCATGTGGAAAAAGCCTGGTCGCCAATGGTCGTCAAATGCGGCGGCAGCGTGATCTCGCCCTCGTAGCCGTAAATCTCCTCGCCGTTGTCCACCCGCATGGTGGTCAGCGCCCGGCAATTATAGAAGGCTTTATCGGGGATCTTGGAAATGGATTCAGGCAGCACCACCTCCCGCAGGGAGCCGGCGTTATAGAAAATAGCGGGGAATTCTACCACCCCAAAGGGGATCTCCACGCTGACCAGGCTGTCGCAGCCGTAAAACACCTCGGTCCCAGCCTCCAGCAGGAATGCGGGATAATCAAAGAAGGTCATGGCGGAGCAGTATCCAAAGGCATTCTTTTCAATAAAGGCCACCGAATCGGGCAGCATGGCCTGAGTCAGCGCTCTGCAATAGTAGAAAGCCGACTCGCCGATATACTGGAGGCTTTCGTTGAACTGTACGTCCTCCAGCGCCGTGCAGCTGCAAAAGGCGTTCTTTTCGATGCGCTCCAGGTAGGCGGGCAGCGCGATATATTTGATCTTGCTGTTCTGGAACGCGCCCTGGCCGATGACCGTGATCTTGTGGGTCTCGTCCACATAGCCCGGCAGGTAAACCGTTTCCTCGCTGCCGGTATAGCCCGTCAGCTTGGCCTCAGTATCGCTGGTAAATTCAAAGGTGAACTGCGAAAGATCCAGCATGGCGTCCTCGAAGGGAATGCCATGCTCGCCGCAGAATCCCTCGGCATAGGTGCCGTAGCGGCCCCAGGCGCTCACGCCCTCGCAGCCCGAAAAGGCGTCGGGAGCGATGTATTTCAGCGTAGTGGGCAGATAGATCCGCCGAATACCGCTGTTGGCGAAGGCCAGGCTTTCAATGCGCTCGGCGCCCTCGGGCAGCACCACCTCGTCCAGGGCGGCCGCGTTCTCAAAAGCCTCGGCGCTGACCACCGTCACCGAAGCGGGCAGCGTGACCGTATCGGCACAGCCCTGAACGGCCGCCAGGCAGACCAGCAGCGCAAAGAATGACAAAAAGATCAAGCGGCGAAAATAGAGCATCATACTTTCCCCCCATACGTTTTTCGATCTTTTTTATTATAAAGAATTGGAAAAACAATGTCAATTTATGAGAAGCGATTTTTCGCAGTTTTCAGTCTTAGACATAATCGTATAAAAGGTCATGGCATGAAAGTCCGAAGTGATGAAAATTTGCGAGGAGAGGAGACGTTAAGGGGCGCCACCCCTTAAAAACCCCGCTGGGGAGGTAGTGATTCCGGGGCCTCCCGGCCCGCTTCTCGCTAAAAATGCCCGCACAGGGGCATTTTCCGGGCACTCAAAGCCCCCAGGCCCCGCCAGCGGCGGATGTTGCTTAGCGTCATAAACAGGCAATTTCCCGCAGTTGATTGAAGTAGGCTTGTCGCAAAGAGCGCACCGGAAATACGCTTCATTGACGTCGGCAAGCCGCCGTCATTTCCGGTGCGGACGACGTATTTAAACTTTGATAGCAAGCCCCAGTCTGAGGTCGGCACGCGAAGCGGGCCGAGGATTGCGTAGCAATCCCGAAAAAGCAGGATGACGGCTGATTGAGCTTGCTCATATCAGACGGCAGCCCGCTTTTTCTTTGCCTCAGACGGCCTCTTTGCAACAGCCCATAAGCTATACTGGCGGAAATTGTTTGATAGTGTCGTCAACCTTGTTCGCCGGAAAGGGTGTCCAGAGGGCCCAAGCGGGCCCTTTGGCGCGGGTTCATAAGGGCCGCGGAGGCCCTTATCGTTCCCCTCCCCCAATTCTGATCCACACAAACAAAATTTGTGTAATCCGCCGCTCTATGATATAATATTCTTATTCTTTGAAAGGAAGGCTTGCTATGCAGAAGAAAACCCGCCGCAGCCTGATCACGCTTTTGCTGTGCGCGTTGGCGCTGGCGTTTACGGCCTTTGTGTTTGCGCCCATTGAACAGTACATGCTCAATCAGTCTGAAATGTGGTTCAACCTGGGCGATATCGCGCCGCTTTCGCTGCTGTGCTTCGCGCTGCTCGCGGCGCTGCTCACCGGCATCGGCATGCTGCTGCCCGCCAAGGCCCGCCGAGCGTACACCGCCGTGCTTCTGGGGCTGACGGTCTGCCTGTATTTGCAGGGCAACTTTATCAATCCCGATTACGGCGAATTGGACGGCCGAGCGGTGCGCTGGGAGGATTATAAAGTCTACGCCGTGATCGATACGCTGTTCTGGATCGCCGTGCCGGTGGGGCTGGCGGCGTTCGCCATCAAAAAGGGCAAGCTGTTCCGCACGGCAGCCCGGGGCGTGGCGGCAGCGCTGATCGTGATCCAGGCCGTTACGCTGGCCGCCGTGCTGCTGACCCATCCCATTGAAAACAAGCGCGGCAGCTGGATCGTTTCGGATAAGGACCAGTTCATGCTGGGCAGCGAGGCCAATACCGTGATGTTTGTGGTGGACGCCTGCGATACCACCTATATCCCCCGCATCCAGGCCGAGGACCCCGACGCGCTGGAGCCGCTGGACGGCTTCACCTATTACAGCGATTACAGCGGCGCTTACAGTAAAACCAAGATGGGCCTGCCCTTTACGCTGACGATGCACTGGTATGAGAACGATGAGACCATAGAGGATTATATTGAGCGGTGCTACGACGGCGTGCCGCTGTATGCGGCGCTGTCCGGCGCGGGCTGGGATATCCGCCTGTACACCGCCGAAACTTATATGTCCTCGCATATGATCGGCCAGGCCGAAAACGTGATCTCCTCCCAGCTTACCGTGGGCTCCTATCCGAAGCTGTTTGGCAAAATGATGGAATTTGTGGGCTTCCGCTACGCGCCGCACCTGCTCAAGCCGCAGTTTGTATTCTACAGCGGCGAGTTTGGCTTCTATAAGGCCGCCGAGGGCGACGATCAGCCATACTTCAAGGATAACTTCATTTTCCAGGGCAAGCTGAGCGCCGAGAGCCTCCGCCTGGGCGACGGCAAGCAGTTTATCGTATACCATATCAACGGCAGCCACCTGCCCTGCAATATGGATGAAAACGGCCTCAATGTTGGCAACTGGAACACCACGGCCACGGAACAGACCAAAGGCGTGCTGCGCACCATCATCGGCCCTTACCTGGAGCAGATGAAAGCGCTGGGCGTATACGACAGCGCCAATATCATCATCACCGCCGACCATGGCCGCTTTGACGAGGGGCCCTCGTCCCCCGTGATGCTGCTGAAACCGGCTTTCGCCCATGGCGAGATCCAGGAGAATACCGCCATGACCGGTGTGGCCGATCTGCACGCCACGCTGATGAAGCTCTGCGGCTTTGAAACCGAAGGCGAAGCCATCTATGAAATCGACCCCGCCGCGGAGCGTACCCGCCGCTACCTCTATTATCCCACCACCCGCCAGAACGGCGGCACCCTGCCCCCGCTGACCGAATACCATGTGGAGCGCGGACAGCAGTTTGTGCCCACAGGCGAAGTGCTGGAGGGCGGGAAGGAGAATATCATCCGCTAAACCCTGATGAAAGATGTACGCCTAAAAGCAAGGATTTAGCAGGGGAAACGATAAGGGCCTCCGTATCCGGAGGCCCTCTGCGGGGCTGTTGCACTAACAAAAAGTGCAGCAGCCTCTTTTACATTAGAAAAAGAGAGAAATAGAGACCAATATCTTTCACATAACCATGGAAAATGGGCATACAAATAAGACTGTCATGATTTTGGATTGGACTTTTCCGC
>JAFUDW010000014.1 GCA_017464225.1 Clostridia bacterium
ACCCATGACCTCCAGCGTGACAGGCTGGCGTTCTAACCAACTGAACTACCGGGCCAACTTTGGTGGGAACAACAGGGCTCGAACCTGTGACCCTTTGCTTGTAAGGCAAATGCTCTCCCAGCTGAGCTATGCTCCCCCACACCACAGCATTGACTTCTCAATGATGCCTTAATATAATACTCGTTTTTAATAATTTTGTCAAGGGTTATTTTCTCTTTTTCGCAAAAATATAGCGGGCAGCCATTCTTACTGAGCAAACGGCTGCCCGCGCGGGAGCGGATTTATTTGCCGATGCGCTGCGAACGGTAATCGCGCACCAGGGAAGGCCAATCGGTCTGGATCACGTCGATGCCCATATCCATCAGCCGTCCCCAGCCCGCGTCGGGTCCCTGAACGATGGAAAGATCGTCGTCCAGATCGCCGTACAGCGGCTTACGGGGCATCACATCGGTCAGCGTCAGCGCGTTGACCCAGCAGTACAGGCCTTTGCTGTGGATATAGCGGACGGCCTCTTCGCTGTAGAGCTCATCCTCGGCGGACATGGCGATGAGCTCTACGCCCACCGTGTTGATCTCCCGGTACTTGAGCGCTTCCTCCACGTCGTTCAGGCTGTAGCAGATGGGCATGAACATGTACTTGACGGGATGCCCGTTCATTTGCTCAAACACCTGCCGCTGGGAAAGCGGCGCCTTCAATATGGCCTGACGCCGCATATGCGGATACCGATCCAGCAGCTCCAATACCTTTCCCTTGGCGCGCCAGCTGCGGTCAATATTGATCAGTTCCCCATGCCGGAGCGCGTCCAATACCTCGCAGAGCGTCTGTACTCGATGGGAGCTGGGCTCGCCCAGGGCGTTGAGCGGGTAAAAGCCCTTCAGCTGCTCCGCCGTCATATACAGGCTGTTGCGGTTCCAGCCGAACAGCCGGGGCTCCACGCCGTCATGGATGGAAAAAACCTCGTCGTCGCAGGAAACGGTGGTATCGGTTTCCACGATATCCGCGCCCATCATCAGCGCGGCCTTGTAGGCCAGGGTGGTGTTCTGGATCATGTTTCCGTGCCAGCTGCCCCGGTGGGCGCACACCAGCACCTGTTTTTCGCTGAATTTTTGATTGAGCAGCTCATTGGTTTCCGCGTATTGACTCAGGCCGAAAGGCATTGCAAATCACTCCTTAATGCTGTCCCTGCCTCCGCGGCCGTACACCAGGTACAGCACGATGGAGGAGATGATCATCATCAGCACGGCGTATACGAAGGTCAGCGCCACGCCGTCGGAGCTGTTGCCCATTTCCTCGGTCAGGCTCTTGATCTTGACGCCCAGGGTGGGATTGGCCGGATGATGCAGGAAGGCGGACATGTCGTAGTCGGTCAGCAGGCCGTTGAAGCTCAGGGCCGCGATGGCCATCACGGTGGGCAGCAGCACGGGGAACACCACCCGACGGAAGGTGTACAGGCTGCTGGCGCCCATGTTGCGGGCAGCGTCCTCCAGGGCGTTGTCCAGGCCGAAGAAGGCGGCCTTGGTCATGCGCATGGTGAAGGGCAGCTTGATGATCACGTAACCGATCAGCAGCAGCTGCAGCGTGGCGATCAGCGGCTGGTTGAACATGTACCAGCGGGGCTGGTTGAAGGCCAGCATCAGGCTCAGGGCGATCATGGTGGAGGGCAGCAGCCAGGGCAGCATCAGGCTGTATTCCAGGGCGGTGGCGGAGGCGCTGCTGCGGCGCTTCTGGATGTAGCGGCAGGCCACGATGACCAGCGCGCCCACAATGATGGCCGCCAGGGCGGAATACACGATGGACACCACAAAGGGCTTGTAGGCCGTGGTTTTGCTGAGCAGCTCAGCGTAGTTTTTCAGCGAGAAGGTGCTGAAGTCCAGCTGCCGCTGCTGAATGTGCCCCGCGTCGGAGAAGGAGAACAGCACGATCAGCACCACGGGGATGACGTAGATCACAAACAGCACGTAGGCGTAGATGTGCACCAGCACGTTGACCACGGGGTTGTTGATCTTCTGCTTGACGATCTTGGTCTTCACCTTGGATACGGACATATAGTGGCCGCGGCGCTCAATGGCGGTCATCACGGCCAGCAGGATCATGGTGGCCAGGCCCAGCACCAGGGAGAGCGTTGCCGCGATGGACTTGGCGCTGGTGGTGGTCATATCCGCAAATTCCTTGATCATGGGGTTGATGGTCTGAAAGTTTGTGCCGCCCACCAGCAACGGGGCGCTCATGGCGCACAGGCCGGTGATGAAGGTCAGGATGGTCACGGCGAACAGGCTGGGCAGCAGCACGGGCAGCACCACGCGGCGCAGGATGTACCACTGGCTGGCGCCCATATTGCGGGCGGCTTCAACGGTCTGGAAGTCCACCGCGCGCATGGCGTTGCGCAGGAAGATCATATGGTTGCTGGTGCAGCTGAAGGTCATCACAAACAGCACGGCCCAGTAGCCGGTGAACCAGTTGCGGTTAAAGCCGGGGAAGATGCTGGCCATCAGGTTGGTCAGCACGCCGGTATTGCTGTAAATGAACTTGTAGCCGGATACCAGCGTCACGCCGCCGTAGATCAAGGTGGTCAGGTAGCCCAGCCGCAGGATCTTGGCGCCCTTGACGTCAAAGTATTCGGTGATCAGCACCAGGCTGATGCCCACGAAGCCCACGGTGATGGACAGAGTGGGAGCCAGGATGAAGGAGTTGCGCAGGGCCTTCATGGCCTTCTTGGATTTGAGCAGCTTCTGGAAGGCGTCCAGGGAAAGGGTGCCGCCCTCGAAGAAAACAGTTTTGAGCAGGTTCAGGATGGGCAGGATCATGCAGGCCATGATGAACCAAATGAATACCGCGGCCATCACGCAGAACATCACCAGCTGGCCGGGCGTCATCCGCCGGATCCTCACCTTGAGCGGGATTTTGACTGCTTGCATGGTGTGCCTCCTCAGTAAATCATCAGGTCGGCGGGATCGATGGCAACGTTGACCAGGTCTTTCAGCTGGAAGTAGCTGTTGCCGTCGTTCTTCACGATGCATTTCAGGGTCTGGCCCTCAGCTTCCAGCTGATACTTGATGTACAGGCCAAAGTACTCGCGGCCCGCCACCCGGGCGGTAAAGTGAGCGCAGCCGGGGCGTTCCGGCTCGTTCAGGTGCAGGCGCTCCAGGCGGATATAGGTGGCCTTGTCGGGGGAGAGGGCCTTGCCCGTCTGGCTGGCGATCTGCTGCACAAAGGCGGGCTGCAGCTTGTTGATGTCGCCGATGAAGTTGCACACGAATTCGGTCTTGGAGGCCGAGTAGATCTCGTTGGGCGTGCCGATCTGCTCAATGAAGCCCTTGTTGAACACGGCGATGCAGTCCGACAGCGTCAGCGCTTCCTCCTGGTCGTGGGTCACGTACACGGTGGTGATGCCAAACTTGGCCTGCATTTCCTTGAGCTCCTCGCGCAGCTGCACGCGCAGCTTGGCGTCCAGGTTGGAAAGCGGCTCGTCCAGGCAGATGATCTCGGGGTTGTTCACCAGGGCGCGGGCAATGGCCACGCGCTGCTGCTGGCCGCCGGAGAGCTCGGCCACCTTGCGGGTCAGCTGCTGTTCGGTCAGGTCCACCTTGACGGCCATCTCCTTGACCCGACGGTCGATATCGGTTTTGCTCACCTTCTTTACGCGCATGCCGAAGGCGATGTTTTCATACACGCTCATGGTGGGGAACAGAGCGTAGTTCTGGAATACCATACCGATATTGCGGCGCTCCACGGGCACGTGGGTGATATCCTTGCCCTTCACCATCACGGTGCCGGCGGCGGGCTCAATAAAGCCGGTGATGGTGCGGAGCGTGGTGGTTTTGCCGCAGCCGGAGGGGCCCAGGAACGTGTAGAACTGGCCTTCCTCCACATGAATATTGATATTCTTCAGCGCCGTAAAGTCGCCGAACCGCACCTCGATGTCATTCAGTCGAATCATAGCGGTGCCCTCCATCCTTTTCCTTAGTCTTTGTTCAAAAAAGGGGCAAGGTTTCCCTTGCCCCAGGCATTTGCGCTGTTATGCCCATTCAGGGCGATGTAACGCAGGGACGGAAAGATTACTGCATGTACTCCAGCATGATCTTTTCGCACCAGGCGTCGATATTGGCGGCCACCAGCGCCCAGTCGATGTCCTGAGCGGGGATGGAGCACATGGCCTGCTGGGTGGCGGGAGCCTTCTCAGCGGCGATCTCGTTGGCGGGCATGGTCTGGAACTGCTCGCACCATTCACCCTGGATCTGAGCGGAGCCGAACCATTCAACAAAGCGCTTGGCCTCTTCCACGTTCTTGGTGGTGCTCACCACGGCGACGCCCTCCACAGCGTAGGGGATGCCGCACTCGGGGGTGGCATAGCCGGTCTTGGTACCATAGGTGGCGTCATACTGATCGGCGCCGGAGGACCACATCTGGCCCATCAGCACGGGAGAGGACTCATTGACGATCTGCGCGTACAGATCCACGCCGTCCTCCACGGGAGTGCCGTGAGCGAAGAATTCTTCGATGGCCTTCCAGCCTTCTTCGGAAACGCCCAGCTCGCCGTTGGGATCCACATAGCGGGTCAGGATGCCGGCCAGCACGTTGCGGGTGGTGCCGCCGGTCAGCTTGATCTGGGATTCATACTTGCCCCAGAACTTCTCGTTTTCCCACAGGTCGGGCCAATCCTTGGGGGCATCCTCGGCAGAAACCTGGTTGGTATCGTAGGCCAACAGGATGGCCTGCTTCACGATGGCGTAGTAGTAGCCGTTGGGATCGTTCAGACCGGCGCTGACTTCGTCAGCCCAGGAGGGAGCGTCGATGGCCATCACGATGCCGCGGGCGATCAGATCGTTCCAGATGATGGCGTTCAGGCCGAACACCACGTCGCAGGGAGTGGCGGCGCCTTCGTTGATCAGACGCTGCTGCACGGCGCCCGCGCCTTCTTCCACGATGGTCAGGTCATAGCCGTCCTGGGCAGCGCGCTCTTTCAGCCAGTCCGCGCGGCCGGAGGAACCGGAGTTGGTGTAGATGGTCAGGGCAACGCCGGTGCCCTTCACATCAGCGCCAGTGGCTTCGGCCATAGCCGAAACAGCCAAAGTGAACAACATAACCAGAGACAATGCCAGCGCAACAAATTTCTTCATAATTGTGCCAGGCTCCTTTCTATTGTGGTCCGCATACTGGACGGATCATTTTTTGTTATTATACTGTTTTTTAACCACTTTGTCAATGTTCACCCTGTACTGATTGATAAATTATGTGCTTCACAGACGGCCGTTTTATGCTATAATAATACAATCACGCTGGAACGGGGTTTTCGTATTGATGAAGCCGATCTGCTTTTTATTCGTATTGCTGGCCGCCCTTTGCCTTCTGTCCGCGGGGGCAGAAACCGAAAAGGTTGTGGTGTATGTGCCGCCGGAGGAGGAATGGACGCCCTCCCCCTACGGTACCGCGCGGCCTGCCGGAACGCCCGTCCCCACGGCGACGGCAAGGCCCACGGAAGCGTCCGCTCCCACGGCGACCGCAAAGCTCACGGAAGCGCCCGCTCACACGGCAACCGTAAAGCCCACGGAAGCGCCCGCTCCCACGGCAACCGTAAAGCCCACGGAAGCGCCCGCCGCCACGGCCACGGCAAAGCCCGCAAGCGCGCCGGTCATCACCTCTGTTCAGAGGAACGCGGAGGCGTGGTATGATCCCGCCTGGTATGACGCGGCTGCGGGCAGGATGGATCTGAGCGGACTGCAAGGCGTCAGCCTGGCGGAATTGCGGGAGTTGCTGCGCGGCGTGCCCGGCCTTTCCTATGTGGATCTTTCCTACTGTTCGCTGTCCAATGAGGAGCTGGCCGCCCTGCGGGAGGATATGGCGGCAATCGGCGTTAAGGTGGTCTGGACGCTGACCATGAAGTTTGGCTACGCTCTGCGCACCGACGACTGGGTGTTTTCCACCCGCCACAGCACCAACGATCCCCGGCTGGAGGATGAGGACGTGGATTGCCTGCGCTATGCCACCGAGCTGCGCGCTCTGGATCTGGGACATAACTGGATCTTTCACGCTGATTTTCTGGCGTCCATGGATGAATTGCGGGTGCTGATCCTGTCCGATAACAAGATGGACGATCTGAGCTGCCTTGCGGGCAAGCCGCTGGAATACCTGGAAATATTCAATACCCATGTCAATGATATTTCCTTTTTAAACGGCTGCGATACGCTGCTGGATATCAATCTGTGCCATACCTGGGTGAGCGATCTGAGCCCCTTGTACCACCTCAAAAACCTGAAACGCATCTGGATGGGCGACGCGCCCATGCTGACGCTGGCCGAGCGCAAACGCTTCCTCTCCTGGCAGGAAGACAACCTGGAAGCCTATGATTTTTGGACGGATATGCCCACCATGTACGGCTGGCGCGGCGACGAGGACGGCCCCGGGCATCCCCGCTATGAGATCATCAAGGCCATGTTCAAGGAAAATGTGTATTACGATTTTGATACCGTGCTGCGGCCCGATCAGTACGTGTACCTGTATAAAAAGAAGAAGTAGATCGGCCGGAAGGAGAGAAAGCCATGATCCGCGCGGCGCTGTTTGATATGGACGGCCTGCTGATCGACAGCGAGGCGGTGTACGCCCGGGGCGTGAAGGCGATCATGGGCGATCTGGGCGTGTACATCAGCGACCAGGCGCTCATCCGGGCGCTGGGCGCCAACCGGCAGGCCACCGACGCCATCTTTGCCGAGGGCAATCCGGGCTATGACGGCGACAGGCTGAACGAGGCGCTGGGGCGCTATGTGCGGGAGCACGGCTATGACCGGGCGATGCCCCTCAAGCCCTACGCCGCGGAGCTTTTGCGCAGCCTGCATGGCCGCGGGACGCCCTGCGCTCTGGTGACCTCCAGTCCCCGGAGCCAGGCCGAAAAATACCTGGGCGGGCCGGGGCTGCTGAAGTTCTTTTCGGCGATGGTGACGGGCGATATGAAGCTTGCGAGCAAGCCCGCCCCGGACGTATACCTGCGGGCGGCGGAGCTGCTGAGCGTGCCCATCGGGCAGTGCGCCGTGCTGGAGGATTCCTGGAACGGCCTTCGGGCGGGCCGGGCGGCGGGCGCGGTCACCATCATGGTGCCCGATCTTGCGCCCTACGGGCCGGGCATTGCCGATTGCTGCGATCATGTATGCGCCGATCTGCGGGAAGCGGAGGCCATCCTATGCCGATAGCCGTCCTTTGCGCGGGACGCCTGCGGGAAAAATACTGGCAGGACGCCGCCGCCGAGTATGTGAAGCGCATGGGCCGCTATAATAAGCTGGAGATCATCGAGGTGCCCGACCAGCCCGAGGGCCCCCAGGCCATGAAAAAAGAGGGCGAGGATATGCTGCGGCATATCCGCCCCGAGGATCATGTGGTGGCGCTGTGCATTGACGCGCCTCAGCTGGACAGCCCGGCCCTGGCCGCCTTTTTCCGGCAGCGCGCGCAATCGGGCAGCCGGGTGGTGTTCGTCATCGGCGGCTCGCTGGGCCTGCATCAGGACGTGCTGCGCCGGGCCGACCGCAGGATATCGATGTCCGCCATGACCTTCCCCCATCAGCTGGCCCGGGTGATGCTGCTGGAGCAGATTTACCGGGCGCATAAGATCAACGCGGGGGAAAGGTATCACAAATAAAAAACCACCATGCAGCAGCATAGCGGCTATCCAATCAGCCCTCTTTGGCAGGCGTGCCTTTCCTCGTATCTCTTTTAGCCTAACGGGCGCGTGGTTGACACGAAATCTACCACCTCAAAGAGGGCTCTTTGGTACATTCTCAACAACTCGTTCAGGGGCGTTTGTAAAGGAATATTATGTTTCGCGGATATTTACTCCATTTCTTTTCTGATATACGGAATGCTGTGATTACAGAGTTTTTCATTTCGCTTTCTGCTGCTGCCAATCGCAGGATGACGCGATAACCGCCATTTTCTATCTCAAACCATTTCAATATGATGGCCGCGTCTCGCATATGCTCTTTATGTTCATCGCATAGAATATAATCCGGACAACATAAAAAGAGAACGGAGAAAACCCTTGCAAATAAAGGATTTCTGTTGTTCTTCTTTTGTTTTTGTCGCTTATTTATCGCATAATTAAAAGCAGATACTAAAAGATAAGCGATGATATTAACGAATTATCTATTGAGAAAAATGCGGGGTTGTGCTACCATGTTATATGAATAATTATATCCATCAGAGACTTTAGTAAAGGGGAGTGGACCGTTATGCCGGAATTAAGCCGTTTTGGAGGAATGGTTATTTATATGTTATTTCGGGATATAGTGCAGCACAACAAGCCGCATGTTCATGTGTACTATGGAGAATATGAAGCGGCGATAGCGATTGATGGGGAACTGTTAGCCGGTTCTCTCCCCCGCAAGCAGTTTAAAATCATAACGGGTTGGCTTGCGTTCCATGAAGAAGAAGCCTATAAAGCCTGGAACCTTGCCGTTAAGGGTGAACATTTTGAAAAAATCCCGCCTATGAAATGAGGTGAAATAAATGTATATTGTCAATGATATATGTTATGCTGGAAAAATGCAGGAAGGGATCAAGGTGGCTGATGTAAAACCCTTGCGCGGCGGTATGATGCTTGTCACATTCTCTACTGGCGAAAAACGGCTGTTTGATACCACAACGTTACAAGGTTCTGCTTTTGCTCCGCTTGCGGATGAAGAGATATTCAGCAAACCGGTCCTGTTCCATGGTGTGATTACATGGAATAACGGCGAAATAGATATTGCACCGGAAACGGTTTACCGTGACAGTTTCGCATACGAGAGTATGGTGATGTAAAAAAATACTTGACAAGGAAGGATAATACGGCCATGATTTCGCAGACAGAC
>JAFUDW010000154.1 GCA_017464225.1 Clostridia bacterium
GAAGCGGACCGAGGATTGCGCAGCAATCCCGAAAAAGCAGGATGACGGCTGATTGAGCTTGCTCATATCAGACGGCAGCCCGCTTTTTCTTTGCCTCAGACGGCCTTTTTGCGACAACCTATATGCTTATACTGGCGGAAATTGCTTGAAAGTGTCGTCAACCTTGTTCGCCGGGATGGGTGTCCAGAGGGCCCAAGCGGGCCCTTTGGCGCGGGTTTATAAGGGCCGCGGAGGCCCTTATCGTCCCCCATCGTATCTCTGTTCATATCCCAAGCAGCTTTCTTGCATTTGCCCCCAGGATTCTGCGCTTTTCATCCTCTGTCAGCGGCAGTGCCAGGAAGCGCCGCAGCTCGGCCGCCTGATCTCCCCAGGGGCTGTCCGTGCCGAAGAGCACGCGCTCCGCCCCGAAGGCGCGTATGATCCGCATAAATCTTTCCTCGCTGAGCAGCGCCAACTCTTGAGAAGATCGATAATATCCGTCGCCGTTCGCCGTCATGCTGCCCAAGGAAAAGGAGGTATCAATGAATACTCCCGTGCCGGGAAGACGCTCCAGCACCTCATCCCAGCAGCGCCAGCCGCCCATGTGCGCCAGGATCAACGTAACAGGGCCCACGCTGCGCAAAGCGTTCAAGATCATCCCGGGCGATGCATGCACGACACCCGGAAAGCCCACGTCCAGCCCTGCATGGATCAGCACAGTGAGCCCCAGAGAGGCCGCCTCCTCCAGGATGCGCAAGTACCGAATGTCGTCAAAATCCACGCCCTGATACACCGGGTGCAGCTTGATGCCCCGGATCCCCGCCGCTGCCAGGCGGCGAAGCTCAGCCCTGTGATCCGCGTAATCGGGATGCATACAGCCAAAGGAGTAGATGCCGGTCTCCCCCGCCCCGTCATTGAGCGCGATGGAGGCATCATTCACGTGCTGCACCTGCCGGGTATTGGTGGCTACGGGCAAAACCAGAGATGCCGAGATCCCGGCAGCCTCCATGCTTCTTTTAAGCCCGGATACCGTGCCGTCCGAAAACGGCTGAGTATGGGAAGCCGCCTGCAGCCTTTGAACGGCTGCGGCGGCAATTTTATCCGGGAATGTATGGGTATGAAAATCGAATACTTGCATCATTTATCATCCGCCAGGGCCTCGCGCTGACGCACGGTGACCACCTTTTCATAGCAGGAGAAGGCATCCTCCACCTTGGCCTTGTCAGGCGCTTTGGTAAACAGGCTCACTACAGGCACCAGCACCAGTCCGGCCAGCATGCAGAACGCGCCGGCGTTGATAGGCGACTGCAACAGGCCCAGATTCACGCTCATGACGCCCAGGTTGGACAGCATATCGACGGTCATAAAAATGCTGGAGAACAGGATGGATACCCAGCAGGACACTTTGCTTGTGCGCTTCCAGTACAGGCCGTACAGGAAGGGAGCCAGGAAAGCGCCTGCCATGGCGCCCCAGCTAACGCCCATGGCCTGAGCAATGAAGGCCACCGGGGAATTGACCTGGATAATGGCGATAATGGCCGAGAGAGCGATGAATACGACGATCAGCGCGCGCATGGTGAGCAGCTGTTTCTTTTCGTCCATATTCTTTACCACGTGGCCCTTGAGCAGATCCAGCGTCATGGTGGAGGAGGAGGTGAGCACCAAGGAGGACAGCGTGGACATGGAAGCCGAAAGCACCAGGATGATCACCACGGCGATCAGCACCTCCGGCAAGTTGGACAGCATGGCAGGCACGATGGAATCGTACACGATGGCGCCGCTGGCGCTGTACTGGATGGCAGGGTCGCCGGTGAACAGGCGTCCAAAGCCTCCCAGGAAGTAGCAGCCGCCCGCCACGATCAGGGCAAAGGCGGTGGAAATGATGGTGCCCTTATTGATATCGCCCTCGCCCTTGATAGCGTAGAACTTGCCCACCATCTGGGGCAAACCCCAAGTGCCCAGGGAGGTAAGGATCACCACGCCCAGCAGGCTCAGGGGATCGGGGCCAAAGAAGGAGTTGAAGATACCAGGCGTGGAGGAAACCGCTTCATCCGATATTGCGGCCAGGCCGTTTAACGAACTGATGAAACCGCCGTTTTTGCCCAGCACAGCAGCAATGACCGCGATAATGCCGCCGATCATGATCAAGCCCTGAATGAAATCGTTGATGGCGGTGGCCATATAGCCGCCCGCGATCACATACACGGCGGTGAGCACCGACATGACCAGCACGCACCAGAAATAGGGAATGCCAAAGGCCATTTCAAACAGGCGGCTCAGGCCGTTATACAGGCTGGCAGTATAGGGAATGAGGAAGATAAAGATCACCACAGAAGCTACGATCTTCAGCGCCTCGTAATCAAACCGCTTGGCAAAGAATTCCGGCATGGTGGCGCTGGATAAGTGCTGCGTCATGATGCGGGTACGGCGTCCCAGCACGGCCCAGGCCATCAGCGAGCCGATAACGGCGTTGCCGATGCCCACCCAGGTGGAGGCAATGCCAAACTTCCATCCGAACTGACCGGCATAGCCCACGAAAATTACGGCGGAAAAATAGGAGGTGCCGTAGGCGAAAGCCGTCAGCCAGGGGCCCACATTGCGCCCGCCCAGCACAAAACCGTTCACATCGGTGGCATTCCGGCGGCAGTAGAGACCGATCCCCACCATGACCCCGAAGAAAATCACCAGCATCAGTACCTTGATCAGCATATACAGTCGTTCCTTTCAGCAGCGTTCGCTTTCGTGCTTTAACGCTTTATTGCTTTACCGTGCTAAAGTATAAACGAAGCCCTGGGAATTGTCAAGAGGCCACGGGAAAGAAACAACGAAAATACGAAAAAAAGAACAAGGAAAGGAACGCTATCCCAATGAAAAAAGACGCTAACCGCGCCTTTTTATGGATTGCTGCCACAAGTGTTCCTGGATCAGTAATAAATCCATCCCGTTCCGCCGCAGCATTCGCAGCCTTCTCCCCAGCAGCAGCCGCAAATGACGCGGTTTTGTCCATCATTATTGACCGTAGCCGGAGCGCGGCTCGAAACCACGCTGGGCAATTGCAGGGTACAAACAGGCGCCAGATCAGAGAAGAGATAGGCCTGCAGTTCCTGGGAGGCAACCCCGTCCGCCGTCATGCCGGTCTGCTGCTGGAACAGGCATATGCGGCCCTTGAGGGTATCATTATAGCTGTCGGTCAGCTCGGCTCCGGCGCGGATATACCCCAGCTCCTGGAGCCGCGCCTTGACAGCCAGCACATCCTGTCCTTTATCGCCCAATTGCAGCATGCGGTAATTCAATATTTCGGGATCGGCCTGGCGCAGAAGCGTCAGATAAGCGGCGCTGCACCAACCCGTTTTGCCATTCCATGCCACCTGGCACCAGCTCTCCCCCTCCTCCGTCACCAGCAAGCAAGCGCCATTGGGGATTTCGGCGGTCACCCGGGCGTTCATGGAAGCCTGAGAGCGCATATTGAGCGCGCCTTTGGGCGTTGTGACCTTCGCTACCACGCCTGCGCCTTCCTCCGCCAAAGCGGCGCAGCACAGGCAAAGCAGCAAGCAAACCAGGGAAAGCAGCCGCTTATATTGCATCCTTCTCCCCCCATTCCACCTGGGTGTCCACCAGATGCACGTATTCCCATTCATTTTCCTCATAGGTTTCAAAGCGCCCGAAAACGGTCACCGGCGTGCCGTATTCAGGATAATCGTCGGGAGAGACGGCGCCTTCCTCCCAGAGGAATTCCAGCCCCACCATACAGCAGGCCGTGGGATCCTGGAGAATGCAGGTGAGATATACGGTATCCGCCATGTCATCATAAAAAATATCCAGCCAGCCTGAAATGCGCACGGTTTTTCCCGCATAAGCGGCAGGATCGATCAACATATCGTAAAGCTGCGCGTAAGCGATAGTATACCCCGCGGCCGACAGATCGTAATCGGCCTTTGCCTCCTCAGCCTGGCCGGGCATACCGCTGAGCAGCATCAGGCAAACCAGCAGCGCGGCGCAAATCCTTTTCATGGTCTCCTCTCTTTCATCAGCAAAACAACGGGCGTCCGGGCAGGCGCGGAAAACCGCGCCTGCCCGTTTCGTTTGGATTATTTGTTCAGCGCCTCCCGGAGCACCTGCAGGTTGCTTTCCATGATTTTCAGATAGGCAGCGCCTGCTTTCATGTCCTCGGCGGTAACGCTCTGCATGGAATTCAATGTCAGCACCTTAGCGCCGCGATCGCGCGTATTGTCAACCACAGTTTCGGCGATTCTATGGCTCGTTCCTTCAATGGTCAACACAGCGGGCAGATCAAGCTCGTCCACTTTGCCCGCCAAGAATACCACGGTCTGGAAGCTGGCCTCCGTTTCAGCGGAGCATCCGGAAAAAGCGGCGTAATAGCTAAGCCCGTAATCATCCACCAGGTAGCGGAAGGGGAAGCGATCGCCAAAAAGCAGCGTTTTGTATTCAGCGTCCTGAACAGTCTGCGCATATTCGGCATCCAGCGCAGAGAGCTGATCGATGTAGACTGCGGCGTTGGCCTGATACACGGCGGCTGAGTCGGGATCGATTTCCGCCAAAGCATCAGCAATTACCCGCATCAGCTTTTGCGCGTTGCGAAGCGAAAGCCAGATATGCTCGTCCGCTTCCTCGCCTTCCTCTTCATCTCCCTCCTCTTCCTCCTCAGGCTCCATGCCTTCCACGGTCTCCTCCAGCTTCACATCGTCGCCCAATGCCTCCAGCAGGCAGATCGCCCGCAGATCGGGATTGGCCGCCGCGTTCAGCACGCTGTCCACCCACGCGTCGCTTTCCCCGCCCACATAGATGAACAGATCGCAGGAAAGGACTTTCAGCATATCGGGCGCGGTGGGCTGATAAGAATGCAAATCGACGCCGTCATCCAGCAGCATGGTCACCTCGGCGCGATCTCCCGCCGCCTGGCAAACCCAATCGTAGATAGGGAAAATGGTGGTGACCACGCTGAGCTTTTCATTTTCCGCAAGCGCGCCTCCGACCGCGCTGCTCAGCAGCATCGACAGCACACACAGACAGCAAAACAGTTTTTTCATAGAATCATCCTCCAAATCTCAATCGATCATCTGAAAAAAGGTACAAAAATACAAGGCGTCGCTTTTTTTGGGTGCGCAAACAAGCCTTGCAGTATTTTTCAGTTAATCGTTGAGACGAACCTTCCAGCTTACAAGCGTACGGCAGGGCCGCGGGAACAGCCCCCTTGCCACATGGAAGGCATGGCGGAGCAGCGGCAGCGCGAACAGCAAAAACAGCAGTACGCCCAGCATGGCAAAACCGTGCAGCATAGCGACGGTATCCTGGACGCGCTGGCAGATTTCGCATTCTTCGCCTGTGCAGATATGGCCTGCCACGTGCGCGATGTAAACGGAAGAAAAGAACATAACAAGGATCATGCCAATACATACGGTCAGCGCCGCGGCACGCTTCGCTTTGTTCATTGTTCATTTCCTCCTTCCCGGTCGGCGGATCCGACCCAGACTTCGGTTTTCCGGATGAAAACCGATTTATATTTTATCATTCTTTTGCATTTTGTCAACGGAAAGCGGAAAATGTTACAATTTTTGACAAAAACGAAGACAGATCAATTGGTAACGGTGATTGCCGATCGAATCATCCCCATCCAGCAGGTATAAGGGATTTCCCCCGCAGTATCAGGGGTAAACTCGATCACATTGTCCCCCTTTTCCAGCGTCCAGGTGATATTCAGGGATGGGATCACGATCTCATGGTTGCAGTTATTCAGCTTTTCAGCGTGCATGACCCAGCGCACGGGGATCCCTTTTTTGACGGTAAAGGCCGGATAGCCATGCCAATCCAGCTCGGTCTCCACCAGCTGCACCCCGTCCGCCGCCCGGGCGCGGATCGTTCCATCCCCGGCGCCGCCCAGGGAAACGCCTGAGAGCGACAGCGCGTTGGCCGTCATGGCCATGCTCATGATCAGCACCAGGATACCCGATGTCCAGCGCATGGGCCGGGCGTAACGGCGGTTGAGCTTGCCGCTGACCAGGCCAAAGCCCAGCATGAGCGGCACAGTGCCCAGGCTGAAGCACAGCATGGAAAGCGCGCCCATCCACCAACTCCCGGTGGCGAGGGCGTACACCTGCATGGCCTGCAGCGGACCGCAGGGCATGAGCCCGTTGATCAATCCAATCCACAGAGATGAATGGGCGCCGCCGCGCAGTAAGCCGCCGCGAAGCTTAACGGAAAACAGCGGCAGCCGTCCGCGCAGCGGGGAGGCATCCAGCAGGTTCAGCGCCATGAGCAGCATGAAAACCGCCGCGATCCCCTGAATACCAGCCTGCGCCGACGCGCTGAGCTTGAACGCGCTGCCCAGCGCGCCAACGATGGCGCCGGTCAGCGTATAGGATATCACCCGGCCCAGATTATACAGCAGGTTGGTGCGCACAACGCTCCGCTTTTCCTGCGCCTGAACGGCGCTTTGGGCCAGATTGATGCCGCCGCACATGGCTACGCAGTGCAGGCTGGTGGTAAGCCCCACCAGGAAAAGCGCTCCCAGCCCCATGCCCGCCTCCGCGGCGGACGAAGCGCCAAGCGCGCTTTGAAGCGGCGTGAACGCAAACAGGCAGAAGGCCCCGGCCGCCGTGAGCAGGATCAGCAGCGCCTTGAGCCAAACGTCTTTCGCCGATTCCCCTTTCAGCGTATAGCCTGCCTCCGATATCCGCCGGGACAGCTCGGCCAGGGTTTCGCCTTTTTCGTCCCACTGCGCCGTCAATTGTCCCTTGCGATAGTCGGCCCGGGGATCCTGAAGCCCCTTTACCCCACACACCGCACGCAGGATGGCCGTTTCACAGTGCGGGCAGTGCATACCTTCCACGCGCCAAGTTTTTTGCCTCATTCAAACACCTTCCAATTGGCAAACAGCGGAACGGCCTTGCTCAGTTCCTCGGCGGCAACGGTAATCATCCCATCTGATACGTCGAAATCGCTGATCGTATACGGATTGCAGCCCGCGGCCCGGGGCGTTCCCACCGTGTCATCCAAAAAGATCAGACCGCAGTTCTGACATTGCAGGATATGATCGCCCAGGTATTCAAAGTAAGCATAGGGGGAACCGCCGCAGGACTGACAGGTATTATAGGCCAGCCTGGGCTGTCCCTCGCCATCCACCATCGCGATCACCTGCATGGGCGTATTCTCCTGCACCCAATCAAAGAACGCAGGCTCATTATTCAGATCGTCAAGCGCGATAGCGAATACCGTCTGCTCCGACGCCTCATCGGCTGTCTCTTTCTCCTTCGGCGCGCAGCCCACCGCAAGGATCACACACAGGCATATCAGTAAAAATAAAACGCTCTTTCTCATCATACAGCATCCCTTCTTCATAATCGCTTATATTATATATCTGTTTAGTAGTTTATTGTGTAAAGGTTCTGTGAATAGTGCATGTATTTTTATTAATATCAATCCCAATGAAGAAATGATACAGAACGCTGATGGAAGATAAACACCTGAAAACAGGAATTTGGCGGAAATGAGAACGTTAATGGGCGCTGCCCCATAAAAACCCTGCCAGGGAGGGAAGGCCGTCCGGGGCCTTCCGGCCCGCTTC
>JAFUDW010000155.1 GCA_017464225.1 Clostridia bacterium
GCGGCCCACTTCATGGGTGCACTGATACTCAAAGGCCTGGCTCTTCATGAAGCTCAGGGTGGAGCCCAGATACTGACGGGCATAGTTTGTATAGTTACCGGTGATAGAGGGCAGCCCCCACAGTTCCTCACGGGTAGCGTCAGCAATCACAGGCATTTCCTTACCGTTGAACAGGAAGGTGACATAGGAACCGTCGGCATTGGTCTTGATGAAAGCATCGGGACCATAGCTCATCAGGATGGTGCCCTCATCAGAATAAGCGTAATCGATCAGCGCCAGAGCGGCGTTCAGCTTGTCCTCGTTGCCTTCCACGCCAGCCTTCGAGATTCCCCAGCCGTCGGTTTTGACCGAACGCCAGGACTCGGTGAAGCGCATATAAACGCCGTCTTCATTGGTACCGTCGAACCAGCGGGCCACGGGGACCATCACGGCCATGTACTTTTCACCGGCAGCGTTGTCCAGCAGGGTCTGGTTGTAGAGGGTCTGGGTCTGGTTGTAGTCATAGTGCATGAAGCCCAGATCCTGCTCCAGATAGTTGGGAGTCTTCACATCCTCGCCGTTGACGAACGCCTGGGAAATCAGGCCTTCCTCAACCAAGGCATGCATACGATCCAGGGCTTCGTAGGTGGCCACTTCCTGACGGGCGTCCTTCAGCTCGCCCTCGGTATCCACATACAGATAATCCTGACGGGATTCCAGGCCGCGCACGCCAAACAGATGGCCGGCAAAGCGGAACACGTCCACGCGGCGCTGGTTGTTGGCGTCTTCACGGGAGAACAGGCCCTGGATGGTATCGGTGCCGTTCAAGGTCTGAGGATTGGCGACCACGCAGCGCAGCAGGGCAACCAGTTCGTCGGCGTCCCAAGCGGCGTTCTGGCCAATGAACAGATCGGCGCGGTTGGTGCCGTAATATCCGTCATAGGCTTCGTCGATGTAGGTGCGCAGCATGTTGACAGCTTCCACACCGTTCAGGGTGCCCGCTTCGTTCATCTTGGCGATGATGTTGCCGGCCTTGTCGTAATCCTTGGTCACGATCTCGGTGGCGGTGCCGTCGGCGGTGGGAGTTTCGATCTCCACCTTGCCCTCGGTGGGCATATAGGGAGTATACACGGCGGGAGCCAGCTCCTTGCAGGCTTCGGCAGTGAATTCGCCTTCGCCGTTCAGCAGCTTTTCAGCGTAATCAACGCGCATCAGGGGCATACGCTCGATGTCGTTCACGCCGTCAAAATAGGGGCTGAAATAGATGGCGCCGGTATCGGTATTGCCGGTGATGGACAGTTTTACGATGGGATTGGCATCCAGATAAGCCTTGAAGTTGGGCATCTGATCCAGATAGTCAGCGATGTTGACCACCAGACCTGCCTCGCCGGCTTCGCTCAGCTTGGCGGCGGTACCGGACAGCATGTCCACCTGGTCCATCTGCTCTTTCCAATAATCAAACTCATTGGAAGCGCTGTTGCCCTGGTATTTGTCCTCAAACACCACGCCCAGCTTGTCCTGCACGACCACCCAAGTGGGCTTCAGGTCGCCGGAATTGTAGGTTTTGCCATCGGCCAGGGTGATGCCTTCGCCCGCGGTTTCGGGGTCGAAGAACAGACCGGTCTTGGCGCTGTTGTAGCCGGTGGCCATGCGCAGCACGGTTTCAGCGGAAGCGCTGACAGCCAGGCTCAGCATGAGAACACACACCAGTACAAGGGAAAGTGCCTTTTTCATGTTTGAGTTCCTCCTTAAAAAATTATTCCTTCACACCGCCGGCGTTTGTGCCTTTGGCGAAGTACTTCTGGATAAAGGGGTAAATGATCAGAATGGGGATGATGGAGCAGATGATCAGCGCATAGATCACGGAGTCCGAGGCGTATGCGCGGTTCCAGCCAGCCATTTGCTCCGGGTCGGTATACATTTCCAGCTGTAAACGGATGAATACCTGCAGCGGATGCTCGTTCTGATTGCTGATCATCTGGCGCGCCCAGAAATAGCCGTTCCAGCGGCTGATGGCAAAGAACAGCGCTACGGTGGCGATGGTGGATTTGCTCATGGGGATATATACCTTGCTGAGCACCTGGAACTCGGAAGCGCCGTCCACGATGGCGGCCTCTTCAATTTCGCCGGGAACATTTTCAAAGGCGTTGCGCAGCAGGATGATATTCATGGCCGCCATACCCATGGCGATGACCACCAGCCATTTATCATCCATGATGCCGATGGCGCGGAATACCTTCTGCGTATCCAAGTAATTGAGGTATTGGGGCACGATACCGGCGCTGAACCACATGGTGAACACCAGGAAGAAGTTGAAGGTTTTGCGGAACAGCAGCCGCTTTTTGCTCAGGGCGTAAGCGCCCAGGATGGATACGCCCAGCGCCCAGATGGTGCCGTAGCACGTGAGAAACAGGGTATTTGAGTAGGCGTTCCAGAACATGTTGTTCTTGAACATCATGGAAAAGGCTTCAAACTGCACGTTCTTGGGAAACAGCACCACCTCGCCGTATTCCACGGCGTGGCGTCCGCTCAGCGAAGCCGATATGGCGTAGAGGAAGGGATACAGACAGCCCAGCGCAAAAACTGTCAGCAGGGTGTAGCTGAGCACCTTAAAAATCAGTTCGGAGATTTCAAGCTTTCTTTTCATGCTGATCCCTCCTTAATACAGCGAGGTGTTGGCCGCTTTGCGGGCGATGGTATTGGCGCCGATCACCAGCAGCATGCCCACCACATTGTTCATCATTTCCGCCGCGCTGGCAATGCCGGTGCCGGCGCCGCCCGAAAGACCGGTGCGGTAGGACAGGGTGGAAATCACGTCGGCCGTCACATAGGTCTTGGTATTGTAGAGCAGCAATACCTTTTCATATCCGATGTTCAGCAGCGAACCGATACGGGTGATCAGCATGATCACGATGGTAGAAAGGATGCTTGGCAGCACCACATAGCGCATCTGCGCCCATTTATTGGCGCCGTCGATCTGGGCGGCCTCGTAGCTGGTGGGCGCGATGGCGATAATAGCGGCAAAGTAAACAATGCTGTCATAACCTGCGCCCTCCCAGATGCCGCTGATCTGGTAAATCGCGCGGAAGAAACTGGGATTGTTGAGCAGTCCAGCGTTGCCGACCTCCTCGGAAATCAGGCCGAGCTTGACCAGCGCCTGGCTGACAATGCCCATCTGACCGATCAGGGAGCCCTGCTTGACCAGCATGGTGACCAGCGACGTCATAACGACGGTGGACATGAATTTGGGCAGGTAGGTAAGCACCTGATACACGCTGCGCGCGGCGTTGGAGCGGATCTCATTGAAGAACAGCGCCAGGATGATGGGCATGGGAAAACCGAAGCACAGCCCATAGAAGCTGAGCAGGAAGGTATTGCGCATGGCCATCCAGAAATTGGCGCTCAGGCTGTCTCCGCCCACCAGCAGACGCTTGAAATAGCTGAAGCCGGAAAACAGCTGCTCGCTCACCGGAAGCACGGTATCCGATACCTTGAAGCAGCCCAGCAGTTCGTACATGGGGAAATAGCGCCAGAACAGGAACACGAGCAGCATGGGCACCAGCATCACGTACAGACGCCAGTCCTTGACGATCGTGCGGCCCACGTGGAGCCAGTAGTGCTTTTCCGCATCATCTCGAACCAACTGTTCGGGGTTTTCATGATAGGTGCCGCTGGTTTTATCATAAACCAGATAATCCGCCGCTTTCACCTTCATCAAAATCCTCCTCTTTCTTCCTCCCGCTCCTTGTTTACACGGGAAAGGTAATGACGCTGATCCTCAAAAACGCCGTCCAGCCGACGAGCGATCCAGACGATCAGCAGTGTAAACAGATACGATACCACATCGGTGGCGAAAAATCCCAGGGCAGCCTGTCCCCTCGCGCCAAACAGCAGCGATATCAGCGCGCGTCCGGCGTGCATCAGCAATACCACGGTAAAGGCGTAAACCAAGCTTTTAAAGGAATCCTCCCGAAGCCCCTCGGCGGTAAAAGCCCGGATCCAGATCAGAGCGGCCAGGGCAAACAGATTGCCAACGCAATAAATAGCGTACTGCTCCATCGAGGCATGGGATACCAAACAGAAAACGAAGCCTCCGAGCACGGCGTGCAAAGCGCCCCACCATCTCCAGCGCATCATCACAATGGCGGTGATGGCAGCCACCGCGGAAACGGTATACGGCTCGCTGGGGAACCATCGGGTGGCCGCGGAAACGATCACAGTTTCGGATACGATCAGCATCAGCGCGAACAGCGACAGATCAACGGCCCTGTATTGGCCGACCGTCATCTGCCCCTTCACGCGCTCACCTCCCGGCATACCTTTCCTGATCATACTATAATGTTGTTTTATTATACTTTCTTGGGCGTCCGATCGTACATAGCCAAAACAACCCTGCTTATGTACAAAATAGATATTTTTTGTATGAATTTTCTATTTCACATTGTTAAATTCCTTTCATATATTCTGATTTTCAGCGAAAAAAGCAACGCAAAAAGGCCGCTTGGGATGTCATGACCCACAGCGGCCTGCCTGTACAAATTGTCTATATCAGTCTATTTCAATCACACCCGGATAATAGCTCATCACTTCGCTCTCCTGATTGATCCATGCGCTTTGGGCCGCTTCCGGCAGCTCGTAGGGTTGACCCTCCACCGATAGCTTCACCTCTTTGACGCCCGGGAACTGGGAGACGGTATATACGATGGCGCGAAGCATCTGCAGCCTGTCTGTATCTGCATCCTGATTGAATTCCGAAGTCAGATCGATGCTGACCACGCCGTTTTTCATGCTCACGCCTTTCAGCCCGCAGCCCTCGGGCACGCTGCGTTCCAGGCCGCTGTCCTGCCGCGGCCCGCGGCACAGCTCCACCATGGCGGTAACGGGATCGGCGTCCGAATAAACCACCCGGGTGACAGGCACCAGCATCCTGCCCGTCTGAGAGGGAAAATATAGACGCACCAGGCTGGCGTTTTCATCGGTGCCGTCAAAAGTGCTGACCGTTTCCATATTGATATCGTTGGCGGTAAATACGCCGGAAACGTCGGTACCGTAGGTCAGCCGGGAGCGGGACTGGCCGTCAAAAAGGAAGGAAACCTCCTTGACCGTATCAAATGCTGTCAGCGTCTGCGCCACAGCGCCAACCATCAGGCTTTCCTCCTCAGCGTTGGCGCAGTAAAGGGCGTCCTTACCCAGATCGACCCTCGCTCTGCCGTCGCTGATATCCAAATCGAAGGTGGTGCCCTCCGGCACGCAGGTTTTCAGGCCCATCCTGGCAGCTGTCGCGTCGTTTTCGGCGCTCTGCACCAACAGGTTCAGGGCGGCCTTGGCGATGCCGTCCGTCTTTTCCACCTGGGTGGTCACCGGCACCAGATATCCTTCTCCATCCTGATAGTATACCGTTACAGGCTGCAGATCGACCGGAACGGCGGTGGGCAGCGTCACCGCGCTTTGCGCCAGCTGACTTTCCTCAAAGCTGCTGACGGCTGTCTCGCTGCCGCGCAGCGCCAGCGCCACCACCAGCGCTGCCGATGCCATCACCAGCAGACGTTCCACGTTTACACGGGTCACTTTTAATTTGATTTTCACAGATTTCACCCCTTGCATGTTGCTGTGACACATTGTATGCCGAAGATTTTTGTGCTATGATTGCAGAGGGTGATACTTTATGCCATTGGACGGATTGACGCTCGGATTTATCGCAAACGAGCTGCACGCAGCGCTGGCAGGCGCGCGCATCGAACGCGTGAACCAGCCTGAAAAGGATATGCTGCTGCTGCTTTTGCGCAATAACGGAAAAAACTATAAGCTGATTCTTTCGGCCAGCCCCAGCTTTGCCCGGGCCCATCTGACCGAGGGACAGTTTGTGAACCCCTTGAACGCTCCCATGTTCTGTATGCTGATGCGCAAGCATCTGACGGGCGGCAAGGTGCTTGCCGTTCGCCAGCTGAACGGCGACAGGATCCTGCTTATTGAAATCGAAGCCCAGGACGAACTGGGCATCATGCATCCCTACCAGCTCTATCTGGAAGCCATGGGCCGCCACAGCAATCTGACCCTGGTACGGGACGGGCGTATCATAGACGCCATCCGCCACGTCACCGATGATATGAGCCGCGTGCGCCAGGCGCTTCCCGGCCTCCCCTTCACCCTTCCTCCCGCTCAGGACAAGCTGGCTCCCGAGGAAGCCGACGCCGCTTTGCTCTACCGTCGGCTGCAGGGCTGTGAAGGACGCTTTGATAAAGCGCTTTCCATGCACATTTCCGGCCTCTCCTCCATCGCCGCAAGGGAACTTTGCCTGCGGATGACGGGCAGCGAGCAAGGTCAGGCCGATCCTGCGCATCTGTCTGAAATCTGTGAAAAGCTTGCGGCTTTTCTAATAAAGCTCCCCACGCTTTCACGGCCCATGCTGCTTCGGGGCGAGGACGGCGTTGCCGCCGACGTATTCCCCTATCTGTATCTCAGCTATCCCGCGGACATGCAGCAGTCCATGCCCAGTCTTTCCCAGGCATTGGACGCTTTCTATGACGGCCGCGACAGGCGAGACCGCATGCAGCAGCGCTCCGCCAGCCTGCGAAAGCTGCTCAAGACCCATTTGGAGCGCAGCGAAAAAAAGCTGTCGCTGCAGGAGGAGGAGCTGCTCGGCGCCGCGCGAAGCGAGGAATACCGGGTGATGGGCGAACTGCTCAACGCGCACTTGTATGAAGTGCCAAAGGGAGCTGAAACGGTAACGCTGGAAAACTACTATGACGGTCAGCCCCTGCGCATCCCGCTGGACGTGCGCCTATCCCCCGCCCAGAACGCGCAGCGGTATTTCAAGCGCTACCAGAAAGCCCGGGCCGCCGCGCGGCTGGCCGCCGAACAAAAGGAAAAAACGCTGCGGGAAATCAGCGTGCTGGAGGAAGCGCTCTGCGATCTGGACAGCTGCCAAACCGAGGAGGACATTGCCGATATCCGCCGCGTACTCCGGGAAGAAGGACTGATGAAGCCCGCCGCCGCCGATAAAAAAAAGCAGCAAAAAAGCCCGCGGCAATCCACACCAATGCGCTTTGTTTCCCCGGATGGCGTGCCGATCTCCGTGGGCAAAAACGCCCTGCAGAACGAACGCCTCACTATGAGCGCACGGGGTGAGGATATCTGGCTGCATGCCAAGGATATGCCGGGTTCCCATGTGATCATCCATACCGATGGCAAACCTGTGAGCGATGAGACGCTTTTATGCGCCCTGCGCCTGGCGGCCTGGTACAGCAAGAGCAAAGGGCAGTCCGTTCCGGTGGATGTGACGCTGCGCAAGTATGTAAAAAAACCGTCCGGCACGCCGGTGGGATTTGTCACCTTCGCTCACCAGCGCAATTATGTGATCCAGACGAATGAAGGCGAGATCCAACAGATCGCCCAGCAAAAATAAAGCACGAAAGGGAGGACGTCATGCAGACAGAAGAATTTCTTCGGGAAGCCACCGCGCTGCCCGGCCTGTCCGGAAATGAACAGGCCGTGGCGCAGTATATTGCAGAGGCTTTCCGGCCTTACTGCGACGAAGTGCGCATCGACGCGCTGAATAGCGTGATCGCCCGCATTCACGGCCGGGGGCCCCGGGTGATGCTGTGCGCACATCTGGATGAAATTGGCCTAATGATCGCCAAAATAGAGGACGACGGGGCGTTACGCGTTCGCAGCGTGGGCGGCGTTGATCCCCGCATCCTTCCCGGCATGCGCGTCATGGTATACGGCAGGGAACGGCTGATGGGCGTCATCGGGGCAAAATCTCCCCATCTGCTCACAGCCGCCGAGCGGAAAAAGAACTACAAGATGGATGAAATCTTCATCGATCTGGGCATGTCGCCCGAAAGGGTGCGGCAGATGGTCAGCGTGGGCGACTGCGCAGCCCTGGAGGGCGGATATACCAAGCTGCTCAACGGACGCGCCGCCACCAAAACGGCGGACGACCGAAGCTGCGTGGTCATCCTGCTGCGCACCGCGCAGCTGCTCCAGCGCATGGATACCACGGCAGATTTGTACTTTGTCGCCTCCAGCCAGGAGGAAGTGGGGGCTTACGGCGCCATGACGGCAGGCTTTGGCATCGATCCCGATCTTGCCGTGGTACTGGATGTGACCCATGCCAAAACCCCTGGCTCCCCCGATCTTGAGTCCTTTGATATTGGCAGCCCCACCGTGGCGAAGGGACCCTTT
Organism: Clostridia bacterium; assembly: GCA_017464225.1. The sequence goes on from JAFUDW010000155.1 coordinate 8,167, forward strand.
CTGCATCCCTTCCTGCGGGAAAAGATGGAGGAAATCGCTAAAGCGCAAAACGTAACGATCCAGGAGGAAATCCTGCCCCGGTACACCTCCACCGACGCCGACGATCTGGAAACCGTGCGCTGTGGCGTGCCCTGCGCGCTGCTCTCTTTGCCGGTACGGTACATGCACACTTCGGTGGAGACCTTTGATATGCACGCCCTGGAAGAAAGCGCCAGGCTGCTGGCCAATTATTGTCTGGCCATCAACAATACATGGAGGGACGCGCTATGGATCTGAAACAGCTTTGCGAAACAGACGCCCCTTCCGGCAACGAGCGCCAGCTGCGCAGGATGCTTTTGGAAGAGGCGACGGCGCTTTGCGGCGCGGAAAACGTGCGCATCGACCGTATGGGCAACCTGCTGTGCCGCAAAAAAGGCAGCGAAGTAGGCCGTCCCCACGTATGCGTATCGGCCCATATGGATGAGGTAGGCTTCATCGTCATGGGCGCCACCGAGGAAGGACTGCTGCGCATCCGGCCCATTGGCGGCATCGATCCCCGGGTGATCATTTCAAAGCGCGTGACCGTGGGCGAAGCAAAGCTTCCCGGCGTCATAGGCGCCATGGCCATTCATCTGCAAAGCCGTGAAGATCGGGAGAAGGTATTGGATTATGACGGTTTGTACATCGATATCGGCGCGCAAAACAAGGAAGACGCACTGAAAGCATGCCCCGCCGCCAGCTATGCCTGCTTCGACGCGCCATATACCCCCTTTGGCGACGGCTTTGTTTGCGCCAAAGCACTGGACGATCGGGTGGGCTGCCATAACATGCTCAAGCTGATGCGGGAAAGCTACCCGGGCGATGTGACCTTCGCCTTCGTCACCCGGGAGGAGGTGGGCCTGCGAGGGTCTGTCGGCGCAGCCCGCGCCATCCAGCCGGATATCGTGATCAATCTGGAGGGTACGGCAGCCAACGACCTGGGCTGCGTGGAAAGCTCCATGGAGGTTTGCCGCGCGGGCGGCGGCGTTGCCATCAGCTTTATGGACAACAGCAGCATCTACCAGCGAAAGCTGTACCAAAAGCTGACGCGCCTGGCGCAAAAGCAGCAGATCAGCCACCAGCCCAAGCGCGGCGTCACAGCGGTGAACGACGCCGCCAATTACCAGCAGGCGGCCGGCGGCGCGCTGGCCTGCACGCTGTCGGTGCCCTGCCGGTATATCCACAGCGGGGCCTCGGTCTGCAGTTTGAATGATGTGGAAGCGCAATACGCCCTGACCCGCGCGTTCCTGCTGAACGCCTGATACAAAGGAGGTAATCGCCATGCTTCGGGATACGCTGAAAACTCTGCTGTCCGCCTACGGCCCCTCGGGCAACGAGCGCGCCGTAGCCGAAACCGTAAAAAGCCTGATCGCCGCCCACGTAGACAGCATGCGCGTGGACGCGCTGGGCAACCTGATCGTGGAAAAATATGGAAAGGACGAAAGCGGGAAGCGAATCATGCTTTCGGCCCATATGGATCATATCGGCTTTGTGGTGACCGATATAGACGATAACGGCTTTTTGCGGGTGCACAACGTGGGCGGCATCAACGCCAATATATCGGTGGGCCGCCATGTGATATTTGAAAACGGCGCCGAGGGCGTACTGTACAGCCAGCCGCCCAAAGGCGAAGACAGGGCGATGAAGCACCTGTACATCGATATCGGCGCGGAAAACAAGACCGACGCGGAGCAGGTGGTTTTGCCCGGCGATATGGCGGTATACGCTCCGGACTGCTTTGAACTTGGCGATTACCGCATGGCTTCGCCCGCCATGGACGACCGCTGCTGCTGCGCCCTGCTGTGCGAGCTGATGATGTATCTGGACGAGCCCAGAAACACCATCGCAGCCGTTTTTTCCAGCCAGGAGGAAGTGGGGCTCCGGGGTGCGCGAGCGGCGGCCTACAGCGTCAATCCCGATATCGGCGTGGCGCTGGACGTAACAGCCTGGGGCGATACGCCCGAGGTAAAGCTCCCCGCCATCGCCCTGGGTAAAGGCGCGGCTGTCAAATTCATGGACAACAGCCTGATCGCCTCTCCATCGGTGCGGGACGCCCTGCTGCAGGCCGCCGAGGACGCCGGCGTTCCCGTCCAGCGGGAGGTGCTTCCCTTCGGCGGACAGGATGGCGGCGCCATCCAGAGCACCCGTGCCGGCGTGCCCACCGGTTGCCTTTCGATCCCCTGCCGCTACGTCCATTCCCCCGTGGAGGTCATCGACATGCGGGATATGGAAGGGGCGCTGAAGATACTGCTGAAATTTGTGGAGGATGCGTAAACCTCGCTGTGAAGACAGCCGCCGTCCCAAGGCAAGCGGGACGGCGGCTGTTTATTATTGGGGGATCACATGGAAATTACTGTTGATGGCAATATTTTCCGCATAGCTGCGCATGCGGCATTCAACATAGAGCTTACCGCATCCTTCAAAGGCGTCGGCGGCTATTTCCATTAGGCTGTCCGGAAGATTGATGTATTTCAACTCCTTGCAATCAGCAAACGCGCGGCTTTCAATCTTTTGAATCCCCTCCGGCAGGATAATGCGTTCCGCGCCGACCGCAAGAAAAACTTCTTTTTCCGCCGTTTTCAGTCCCATGGGCAATGTAAGCGTGTCCATTGCATGGATATCAGGCGGCAAATCTGCTCCCAGCCAAAATTGATCGTATGCCGGATCGGAATCCTGATACCCGGCAGCGCGGGCCACGACCTCCACAGTACACCAGCCCTCATAGGGCAAATCGAAAAGATATAGCCCAACGTATTCGATTTCGGTCTCGTCATGCTCATCCAAAAGCATACCGGTGGCATTCATCCATACGCGGATATGATATCTTTCCGCGCACCGCACTTCACTTACATGAAAATTAAAATCTCTATGGAACGCCGCTTTTGCGGTCATTTCAATCTGCGGCGTATCCAGCTTTTCAGCAGGCTGTAAAACCGTAATTTCAACGCGCTTTGTTATTATCTCATCCCCATAGGAGGCCTCCAGCAGGAACGCGCGCTTTCCCGGCTTTTCCGCCTCCGTTTCCCAGGAATCGGCGTTCCAAGGCTTAGCGGCTATTTCTTCACCGGTATCCTCGCAAACGATTTTCAATGTTTCCGCGTGCGGCGCGTTTGCAAATAGCCTGATCGCATCATGGAGCCTTACCGTTTCGCTCTCCGCGTAAAAAGCGACCGTTTGATCGATTTTCTCCCCAACATGAAAGTATACCGTCTTTTTCGCGAGAGGATATCCAGGCGCATAAACCTGCGCGGTGATCCTGTATACGCCCTCGCTTAACTCCTCCGCAGGCAGAGTATAGGCGCCATATAAATCATAATCTTTCCTGTACCAGGAATTTGAACCCCGCAGTTTCTCTACAGTGATTTCATATCTTTGCGCCTGATCCATCGGCGCAACCGAAAAGCTGACGTCCTGTCCCACGGGAACCCGATAAGGAACGGTGATTTCCGGCGCAACGCTTATACCACTATCCGCAATACGAACGGTTGCCGATTTTCTATACGTCTGCCCTCCTATTCTGATTTCAAAGAAATAAGTCGCTTCCTGCGCGCTGTCAAAGGATTCTGTGTATTCATAATCGACGCCGCCAGGGCCTCTGTCGATTCCCCGCATATCGTTTTTATCCAGCCTGTATACGATGTATTCCTCCGCATGCGGCGCGTAGGTATATATGGAGATTTCCTCATCGATCGACGCATCTTCCGGGGTAATGGAAATCACCATTTCATTGTTTACCTTGCCAATATGCACCCAGCAGTATCTGTAATAATCCTCCTCGGTTCCCAATCCCCGGGCAAAGCAGTTGATCAGATAAGCGCCTTCCCGCAGCTTTTTGGCGGGAATGACAACCGTTTTCGTTTTGCCAATATCTGTTTGCTTGACGTCATATACATATTGTTCGCGCGTAAAATTGAATTCATCATTAAAGGTAAACTCATATTGCCGGGCGTGTTCTTCCGGCGTTATTTCAATCCGGATATCCTTCCCTTTATCCACCTGATAGGGAATATTGATCCCCGTCCCCTCCATGGCTGGGTATGCGGCGGACACCGCAATCGGCCCGGTATCAGCCCCGTCCTGCTGCAGCCCTCTAAAACTGGTTTCCAGATGAAAGGAAACAGTTTGCGCGGATGAAAATGTCTTTGTTACGGTTTCAACGCCGCCTTTGCTGAACCAGCTGCTAACATAGCTTTTGCTCTCATCCTCGCTTTGTATTAAATAAAGCGTACAAAAATAATCAGCGGGCGCGCTGCAGTGAACAGCGATCTCCTCCCCTGTCAAATATGTAGATTTTTCAGCGCTTATGGCGACCGATGGTATGATCTCTTCGCAAAATGCAGCGCTGTATCCATAGAATAACACCAGGATCGCGAAAAGTGGAATAAAAAGACGTTTGATGATATCGTCCATGCGCATCCTTCCCTTCAGCCGAATCATAGCAAACAGAAAACAGAATGTCAATCACCAGGCATTTTCTTGCTTGACATTTCGCTTTCAAAATACTATACTCTTGATTCGTAATCGAATACAAAAACCCTGACGCAGTCAAGTATTTACGCAGCCTCAGCGAGCCGGCGACGGTGCAAGACCGGCACAGCGTAAAGAAGCCCCTGCCGAGTTGATGGCCCGAAATCACAGTAAGGCGATCCGGTCTCCCGCCGTTACCGGGCAATGAGGTGGGCGCGCAAGCGCCAATTGAAGTGGTACCGCGAATCTGTGTCTGTTCGTCTTCAAAAAGAGCAGGCACAGTTTTATTTTGAAAAGGAGAAAAAGCATGAAACAACTGTCCTCCAACGAACTGCGCTCCATGTGGCTCAAGTTCTTCCAGGAAAAGGGCCACGCCGCGATCCCCTCGGCATCCGTCATTCCCGAAAACGATCCCACTGTGCTCTTCACCACCGCCGGCATGCATCCCCTGGTGCCCTATCTGCTGGGCCAGAAGCATCCCCAGGGCAATCGCCTGACCGACGTGCAGAAATGCATCCGTACCGGCGATATCGACGAAGTGGGCGATATGAGCCATCTGACCTTCTTTGAAATGCTGGGCAACTGGAGCCTGGGCGATTATTTCAAGAAGGAAATGATCCCCTGGAGCTGGGAGTTTTTGACCAGTCCCGAATGGCTCGGCATCGATAAGGACAAATTGGCCTTTACCGTATTTGAGGGCGATGAGGATTGCCCCCGGGATGAGGAAGCGGCCAACCTGTGGCGTTCCTGCGGTGTAAAGGATGATCATCTGTTCTACCTGCCCAAAGAGCATAACTGGTGGGGGCCCGCCGGCGTTACCGGTCCCTGCGGCCCGGATACCGAAATGTTCATTATCACCAAAGAGCCCTGCGGCCCGGACTGCTCTCCCGCCTGCCACTGCGGCGCGTATCTGGAAATCTGGAACGACGTATTCATGCAATACAACAAGCAGAAGGACGGCACCTTTATCCCGCTGGAGCAGAAGAACGTTGATACCGGCATGGGCCTGGAGCGTACCATCTGCGTACTGAACGGCAAAAAGAGCGTTTATGAAACCGACGTATTCTCCCAGATCCTAGCAAAGATCGAAGAGCTGAGCGGCAAAAAGTACAATCCCGACGACGAAAACACCAAAGCCTTCCGCATCATCGCCGATCATATGCGCACCGCCACCTTCATCATTGGCGATCCCCGCGGCATCGGCCCCAGCAACGTGGGCCAGGGCTATATCCTGCGCCGCCTGATCCGCCGCGCCGTGCGCTACGGCATGGAGCTGGGCCTGGGCGAGGGCTTCACCGCTGAGGTTGCCCAGGTGATCATCAACCAGTACAAAGAAGTATATCCCGAGCTGGAGCAGAACGCCGCTTTCGTGCTGGAGCAGCTCACGCTGGAGGAAGGCCGCTTCGCCCGCACGCTCAAACAGGGAGAAAAGGAATTTGACAAGGTGCTGTTCAATATCAACCGCACCCGCTCCGCCATGGAGAAGATCATCGCGGACGATACGCTGGCGGCCGCCGAGGAAGCCGTTAAGACCCACGTGCTGCGTCCCCAGCCCGATATGGTGGCCGCCATCGAGGCCGTAAAGAACGGCGATATCGAGACGGTGAAAAAGGAATGCCAGGGCATCCTGGAACGCAGCAGCGTAATTGACGGCCGCAGCGCCTTCAAGCTGTACGATACCTATGGCTTCCCCATTGAGATCACCAAGGAACTGGCCGCCGAGCACGGCCTAACGGTGGATGAGGAGGACTTTGCCAAGCGCTTTGAACAGCATCAAGCCACCAGCCGCAGCGGCGCCGAGCAGATCTTCAAGGGCGGTCTGGCCGATCACAGCGAGCAGACCACCTGCCTGCATACCGCCACCCACCTGCTGCAGGCCGCGCTGCGCAAGGTGCTGGGCGACGAGGTAAAGCAGAAGGGCAGCAATATCACCGCCGAGCGCCTGCGCTTTGACTTTACCTTTGGGCGCAAGGTGACCGCCGAGGAGCTGCAGGAGGTTGAAAAGCTGGTCAACGAAGCCATCGAAGCCAACGTGCCCATCGTGATGGAGGAGATGACCGTCCCCGAAGCCAAGGCGCAGGGCGCTATCGGCCTGTTTGAAAGCAAATACGGCGAAATTGTGCGCGTATATACCATGGGCCCCTTCAGCAAGGAAATCTGCGGCGGTCCCCATGCCAGCCGCACGGGCGACCTGGTATCCTTCAAGATCATGAAAGAGGAGGCTTCCTCCGCCGGCGTACGCCGCATCAAAGCCACCATCGGCCGAAAGTCTGAATAATATATCCAGTATAAATAACCGCCTGTCGGCTGATTCCGGCAGGCGGTTTCTTTTAGCGCTTCATGCGGGCGCAGGCGGCGGCTTCCGCCGCCCATTCCATCAACTCCCCGTCGATTTCCCCGACGCCGCCGATCGTGATATGATGCGTCCAGCGGTTGGGATAGGGCTCGCATTTCACGTCCACGCGGGCGGATTCGATCGGCCTGAACAGCCCCAGCGTCAATGTGATATAGGTTTTAGGGCGCAGCGCAGCCCTGCGGGCGGGCAAAAAGGAAACGGCAGCGAATAATCGCGGATTTTTAAAGGATATCTGTGTCTTCTTTACTTCGATCGAGGTATTCTCATCCAGCGCCAGCAGTTTCTCCCGCAAATGCGCATAAATGGGCCAAGCGTCCGGATGCGCGTCGAAAAACAGCATTTCATCGGATTGCATCACACATCTTCCTTTCCCATACCATTGACAAGGATTTTGCAAACCGGTAAAATTGTAGCAAAGAAATCTCCAGCTGTAAAGCGAAGCAAACAGGAAAGGCGGATCAAGATATGCAGACATTGCAGCAGATGATCGATGAATCGCACAGCATCGTGTTCTTTGGCGGCGCGGGCGTCAGCACGGAGAGCGGCATTCCGGATTTCCGTTCAGTGGATGGGCTGTATAACCAGCATTACAAATGGCCGCCGGAGGAAATACTGAGCCATACCTTTTTCACGCGCATGCCCGAGGAGTTTTTCCGCTTCTATCGGGATAAAATGCTGCCGCTGAACGCACAACCCAACGCCGCTCATAAAAAGCTGGCCGAAATGGAGAAGGCGGGAAAGCTCACGGCCGTCGTAACCCAGAACATTGACGGGCTGCATACAAAGGCCGGCAGCAAACGGATATTTGAACTGCATGGCAGCGTTTGGCGCAATCACTGTCAAAAGTGCGGCAAATCCTATGGGCCGGAATATATCCGGGATACGAAAGGCATCCCGGTCTGCGATTGCGGCGGGCGCATCAAGCCCGATGTGGTGCTCTATGAGGAAGGGCTGGACGACGATGTGGTTTCGGGAGCGGTGCATGCCATCCGGAACGCCGACATGATGATCGTGGCGGGCACCAGTCTGACGGTTTATCCCGCCGCCGGACTGCTGCGCTATTTCCGTGGAAAACATCTGGTGCTGATCAACCGGGACGCCACGCCCTACGACGATATGGCGGAATTGGTGATCCACGAAAAGGTGGGCGAGGTTTTGGGCAATATTCAGGTGAACGGGACAAAACAAAGCTGAAAAAGTCGGGACAAGCCGCCATGTTCGCTGTATCATGATAAGCGAAAGGAGGGAACGCCATGAACTGGATGGAAACGATCAGCACTGCCATCGCCTACATTGAAGCGCATATCACCGAGGATATCACGGTCAAGGAAGTGGGAGAATATGTGCACACTTCTCCCCTCTATTTCCAGAAGGGCTTCTCCATTCTGTGCGGCTATACCGTCAGCGAGTATATCCGCAACCGCAGGCTGACGCTGGCGGGTAAGGAGCTGCTCCAGCCCGGAACCAAGGTGATCGATACGGCGCTGAAATACGGCTATGACTCGCCTGACAGCTTCACAAAGGCCTTTTTCAGGTTCCATGGCTGCACCCCGGCGGAGCTCAAAAGCGCAGGCGCGGCGCTGAAAAGCTTCGCCCCCCTTCACATTGAATTATCATTGAAAGGCGGTTTTATGATGGATTGCAGGATCGTTGAAAAAAAGGCGTTCGCCGTGATCGGAGCTTCCAAGATCATTCCCTATGATGAAGGAACCACTCAATGCCCGGCTTTCTGGGATGAGCACTTTTCGAGCGGCCGCGGCAAATACGTATGCGGTATGTACGGCATCTGCTTTGATGAAAAGATGGAGGGCGATACCTTCAAATACATGATCGCGGATGATTATAACGCGGCCATGCCCGTGCCGGAGGGCTTTGAAGCCGTCACCATCCCGGCGCTGACCTGGGCCGTATTCCCCAGCAAGGGACCTCTTCCCCGGACGCTGCAGGAAACGACGCAGCGCGCGTTCAGCGAATGGCTGCCCGGCAACAGCGAATATCAGGTCGCCGCGGGCTACAGCGTGGAGTTCTATACCGACGTATCCAAATATCCCAAGGGCGGACAGGATGAAAACTATTACTGCGAGCTTTGGATCCCGGTAAAGCGCGCATAAACGGCGTCTTGCCATTCTTCCCATTTTGTGCTATCCTGTTTGACAGCAAAACCAAAGGAGCTTCATCCATGCTGATCAAACAGGATTTCTATTTTCGCGCGCTGAACGCCAATCGCCCGCTGCATATCCGCGTGCCCGATGAAGGGAGCGGTCCCTATCCGGTGATGTACTTTTTTGACGGACATAATCTGTTCCGCGACGAGGACGCCACCTACGGCAAAAGCTGGGGACTGGACAGCTTCATGGCTGGATGGGACAAGCCCATGATCATCGTGGGCGTGGAATGCAGCCATGAGGGTACAAACCGGCTCAACGAATATTTGCCCTACGCCACCGCTTACGGCTGGCTCCGCGGGCGTCCCGCCCTGGGCGAGGTCACTATGCAAGGCATTGTAAACGAGCTCAAGCCCTATATTGACAGCGCATTTCCCACCATCCCTTTCCGGGAATGCACCGGCATTGCGGGCTCCAGCATGGGCGGGCTGATGGCCGCGTATGCCGTGGTGCATTATAACAGTTTGTTCTCCAAGGCTGCCTGCCTTTCCCCCGCGCTGGGTTCGGTTTCCGGCATGCTCTGGCACGAAATGAATGAGACCACGCTGAGCCCCGATACCCGCGCCTATTTTTCCTGGGGAACTCTGGAAACCGATAAGATCGAAAATCCCTGGGAGGAGGATAAAAAGAGCTGGATCTATAAAACCTGCCGCACCACAGCCAACAAGATCATGGCGCAGGGCGGCTCCGCAAAGCTATACTGCCAGATCGGCGGACATCACTGCGAGGCCGACTGGGAAAAACAGCTGCCCGTCTTTATGCCGTTCCTGTGGCAGGAATGAACGGCACGAAAAAAAGGAGCTGTCCAAAAAGACAACTCCTTTTTGCATGCCCGCATTTAGCGTCCCAGCAGCTTATGCACCTCGGCGATCTGCTCGGGAGTAAGATCCAGGTTGTCGCTGTTGGCCGAGCCCGTGCTGCTGTCCTCAATCAAGGCCAGCTTGGTATCATGCTCGGTGACGGTGTTATGCCACAGCGTGCGGGGAATATTGTATACCTTGAGCGGCTCCATATCCACCGCGCCCAGCTGCAGTCCGTTTTCGGTCTCATTGGCATACAGCAGCGTGCAGCGGCCCTTGAGCAGGATGAACAGCTCATCGGTCTCATTATGGCGTTCCAGGTTGTTGATATTGGCGATATCGTTCATGGGCTTCCAGTTTTTGATGCCCACCATCCATTTTTCGTTCTCAAAGACGCGGGTCATACCCTCGCCTTCAAACTGACATTGCAGGATCTCCATTGGGGAAACGCTTCCTTTCTCAGGCTTTGCGGGCGATGACACGCTCGCTGGCCTCCACGATTTCCTTATCGGTCAGGCCGTACGCCTCAAACAGCTTCTGGGGCTTGCCGCTCTGGCCAAAGCGATCCATGATACCCACGCGCTCAAAAGACACATTCATGCCATCGGCCAGCACCTCGGCCACGGCGGAACCCAGGCCGTTATAAATGGAATGCTCCTCGGCGGTGACCACAGCGCCGCAATCCTTAGCTGCGGCCTTGACGGCTTCCGCATCCAGAGGCTTGATGGTGTGCATATCGATCACCCGTGCGCTGACGCCCTTTTCGGCCAGCTTTTCGGCGGCGATCAGCGCCTGGGGTACCATGATGCCGCAGGCAATGATGGCCACGTCCTTGCCGTCCCGCAGCACATTGGCCTTGCCGATTTCAAAGGGCGTGCTTTCGTCGGTGCAGATATCGGTGGGCAAGCGTCCGGTGCGGATGTATACCGGGCCCTGGAATTTGGCGGCCGCGAACACAGCCTTTTCCATTTCGGCAGCATCGGCGGGCACCAGCACAGTCATGTTGGGCAGGCCGCGCATGAGGCCGATATCCTCCACGGCCTGATGGCTGCCGCCGTCCTCGCCGCAGCTGGGACCGGCGTGAGAGCAGCCGATTTTCACATTGGCCTTGCTGTAGCAGATGGCATTGCGGATCTGCTCAAAAGCGCGACCCGCGCCAAACACCGCAAAGGTGCTGGCAAATACGGTATAACCGCTCTGGGCCAGGGCCGCGGAGGAGGTCATCATATTGCCCTCGGCAATACCGAAGTTGTAGAAACGATCGGGATACTGATCCGCGAAAAACGCGGTCATGGTAGCATGAGCCAGGTCTGCGTCGCAAACCAGCACCTTTTCATCCACTGCGCCCAGCTTTGCCAGCGCTTCACCGTAAGCGATACGGGTAGATTTCTTCTCAGCCATGGTCACACCTCCAACTCGCGGCAAGCCGCTTCATACTGCTCCTGGTTGATGGGCTTACCATGCCAGCCAACCTGATTTTCCATGAAGGAAACGCCCTTGCCCTTGACGGTATTGCAGCAGATAAAACGGGGCTTGCCCGCGGTGGGCCGCTTTAGCGCTTCGGTGATAGCGTTCACATCATGACCGTCCACCGAAATGACTTCCCAGCCGAACGCCTCATACTTTTTGCAGATATCGCCGATGGACAGCACCTGATCGTTGCTGCCGTCAATCTGAAGGCCGTTATGATCAAGCAGGATGGTCAGATTATCCAGCTTGTAATGGGCTGCCGCCATGGCGGACTCCCAAACCATGCCCTCCTGGCTTTCGCCGTCGCCGGTGATGCAGTAAACCTTAAATTCGCGGCCGCCTTCTTTTGCCTTGCGCTTACCTGCCAGCGCATAGCCCAGGGCCCAGCTGGTGCCCTGTCCCAGGGAACCGGTGCTGGCGTCCACACCGGGGCACTTGTTCATATCAGGATGGCCCTGCAGGAAACTGCCATACTGGCGCAGATTCCAAAGCTCATCCTTGGGGAAGAAGCCCTTGTCCGCCAGGAAAGCGTACAGTGTGGGGCAGGCGTGGCCCTTGCTCATCACCAGACGATCGCGATCCTCCCACTTGGGGTTCTTGGGATCGTACTGCATCACGTTTTCATAAAGCGCCTGCAGGATCTCCACGCAGGAGAGCGATCCGCCGGGATGGCCGGACTGGGCCGAGTAGAGCATCTTCAGCACGTCAAGCCGGATCTTGCGCGCTTTCTGTTCCAGATTTTGATCCATTTTGATGCCTCTTTCCGTAATCTCTTACTGAAATATATTCAAAAACAGTCAGGTTATCAGCCCTTGACCGCGCCTGCGGTCAAGCCGGCCACCAGCCGTTTCTGAGCAAAGAAGAACATAATGCACACGGGGATAACTGTAATGATGCCGCCCGCCGTGATCAGATCCCACTGCACGCCCAGCTGGCCCACCAGCATTTTGAGCGCAACGGGAATGGTGCGGCTGTTTTCATTGGTAAACAGCACGGCGAAGGTATATTCGTTCCAGCTCTGCATGAAGATATACACTCCGGTTGCCAAAAGGCAGGGCAGCAGCACCGGAAGCACGATGCGGACAAACGCCTTTGCGCGGTCCGCGCCGTCGATCATGGCAGCCTCCTCCATGGAAAGCGGCAAATCGTTCAGATAGCCGTTGAGCAGCCATACGGAGAAGGGAATGGTAAAGGTGGTATAGCTGAGCACCAGCGAGGCGGGCTTATAGAGCAGGCCCAGCTTGCGCATGATGGTGAACAGCGGGATCAGCAGCAGCACCGTGGGGAACATATTATTGGTCAGGAACAGCACCATCAGCGGCTTTCTGCCCGGGAAGCGGAAGCGGGAAAACGCGTACGCCGCCAGGGTGGAAACCGTCAGCGATACCACGGTGGTAATGGCAGCCACGATCAGGCTGTTTTTCATGGGGTGCAGGAAATTGAACTGGTTGAACAGATGCTTATAGGAGTCCAGCGTGGGATGCTGGGGCCAATAGATGACTTTTAGGCTGTGCAGCTCCTCCGCAGGCTTGATGCTGGTCACAAACGTCCAGTAAAAGGGAAACAGCAGGAAAATGAGGAACAGGATCAGCGGGACCCATAGCAGAAAGATCCTGGAAGCCCGCTTTTCACCAATGGCATGATTGTTTTTCATGGCTCAGCCCTCCTGATCCCGGAAGGTGTTGCGCAGGTACGGTATGGCCGCGATGAGCAGCACCAGCATCAGCATGATCGCCATGGCCGAGGCGTAACCCATATCCAGCGCGCTGGCCTTTTTATATACATATACGCTCAGCGTTTGGGTGGCGTAGGCCGGGCCGCCCTCGGTCATATTGAAGATCACGTCCACGGAGTTTGCCACCCAGATAACGCGCAGCATGGTGGTGACAAAGATCGTGTTTTTCAGGCTGGGAATGGTCACGTAGAACAGCTTTTTCATTCCCGTGGCGCCGTCGATATCGGCGGCCTCATAAAGATCGCCCGGTATGCCCTGCAAGCCTGCCAGGATCATCAGTGCAAAGAAGGGAATGCCTTGCCATACGATGGTAACGATCACCGAGGGCATGGCGCTGGCCGGCTTTGCCAGGAAGGCCACTTTATCGCTGATGATATGCAGTCTAAGCAATACGTCGTTGATCACGCCGTAGTTGCCGTCAAACATCCAGCTCCACATCAAGGCGATCAGTACGCCAGGGGTGACCCAGGGGATGAGGCTCACGGCGCGAACCACGCCGCGGCCGCGGAAGTATTTGTTCAGCAGCAGCGCCAGCATGAAGCCGAACAGGAATTGACAACCTACGCCGAAGAATACCCAGATCAGCGTGCGGAACAGCGATTTCCAGAACAGGGTATCGTTAAAGAGCTTCACATAGTTGTCCAGTCCGATGAAGCCGATCTTCTTGGGACGGGTCAGATTATAGCTTTGAAAGCTCATGCTGAAGGCGTTGATGATGGGAACGATAACTACGGACAGCATGATGATCAAAGCGGGCGCCAGCAGCAGATACGGCCAAATACTGACTCCTCTTCTCCGTTTGCGGCGGATCTCCATGCGCATCCTCCTCTCGCATATCAATAACGTTTTTCCTGAAAAAAAGGAAGCTGTTTTTCTTCCTCCCTTTTTTCGGGAAAACCCCGAAGGGGGCGCGGGAGAGTTTCCCCTCCCGCGCCGCATTAGGGAATGATCACTCAGCCCACAGGGTCTCCTGCAGGGTCTTCATGCACTCTTCGGCCGTGATCTGGCCCAGCAGCGCCTGCTGGATCACAGAAGGCCAGTTGCTGATCCACTCGGTGGTGGTGTCCAGCACAGGCAGAATACCGGCCACGGGAGAACCTTCAATGGAAACCTTCATGAAGGGATTGGACTGGAACTGCTCCAGCTCCTGCACGCGGGCAGCCACGGGCACGTTGCCGGTCACGGTGCACCAGGTCTCCTGGCCCTTGCCGGTGGCCAGATAGGCCATCCACTCAAAGGCGGCTTCCTTGTTGGCGCAGCTGTTGAACATAACGGTTTCGGTATCGCCCATGGAAGTCCACTGACCTTCGCCCTTGGGGAAGATGAAAGCGTCCACGTCATCGCCGAACAGCTCCATCATCTGAGCGGAGGAACCGATGTGGTGCACGGTCATGGCGGTCAGACCAGACTTGAAGTTATCAATGACCTGCGCAAAGCCGTCATTGGGAGCGGTCTCGGGCGCATAGCCGTTGGTGTACAGATCGATGTAATCCTGCATGCCCTTGATGCCGCCCTCGGAATCCAGGTGCTCCCAGTCGCCGCCGCCCGCATAGAGGAAGCAGCCCCAGGGCTCCTGGCCGCCGTTGGAACCGCGCATACCAAAGCCGTACACATCGGTCTTGCCGTCGCCGTCGGTATCACGGGTCAGCTTGGCGCAGACATCCAGGAACTCCTCGTAGGTGGTGGGCACGGTGACGCCCGCCGCCTCGAACATGGAGGGACGATAGTACACATAGAGAACCTGGGTATTCCAGGGCATCACATAGATGGCGTCCTCGCCGCCGGCGGTGCGCATGGTGTTGTACAGATTCTCATTGATCTGATCCTTGTCTTCCCAGGCGTTGATGAACTCATCCAGGGGAGCCAGCAGATCGTTGCCCACAAAGGAGGGCGTAGCGGTGAGCTTGAAGGTAGCCACGTCGGGGCCGCCGCCGCCGATGGCCGCGGTCAGCAGGTTGCCGCTGTATCCGCCGCCGTCCCAGGGATACTGCTCGCCCACAACGGTGATGCCTTTGCCGTTGGTGGCGTTGAAATCAGCGATCATTTCCTGCATGGTCTGGGCATAGCTGTCGTTATCGGCCCAGAACCAGAACTTGATGGTGGTTTCCTCGGCCAGAGCCGCGGATACCATCGTCGCGCACATGGTCAGCGCGAGAAGCAGAGCAAACAGTTTCTTCATTGTTGTTTTTCTCCTTCCACATTTCGGTTGATGTCGGCCAATGCCTGAAGGATATGCCGTCTGGTGGCATCGGAAGCCGCGCCCGCGTCTCCGCGCTCAATAGCGTCCAGGATCTCGCGGTGATACGCCAGAGCCACGCCGCTGCTGCCGTGCACGTGCTGCGTGCGCAGATAGCCCTGCGAAATGGCCTCGAAGATCACCGGATAGATGCGCCTGAGCACGCTGTTGCGCACGCTTTCGGCCATGGCAAGATGAAAGCTGTAATCAAAGCGCTCGTAATCCTCCCCTGCCTTTGAGGCGTCGTCCATGGCGCGAATGGATTTGCGCATGGCTTCAACGTCCTCCGGCGTACGGCGCTTTGCCGCTTCCCCCGCGATGCCGGGCTCCAGCAGGAGGCGCACCTCCATCAGCTCGCGCAGGACGCGGGACTGCTCCTCAAAGCTGAGCCCCAGCGGATCCTTCGCAACGCCGGTGCGGTCAGCCACGAAGCTGCCCTTGCCGTGTCGGATCTCCACGATGTTTTCAGCCTGCAGCTGCTTCATCGCCTCGCGGATGGTGGAACGCCCAACGGCAAAACGAGCCATCAGCTCGCTTTCCGTGGGCAGCTTATCCCCAGCCGACATCCGATCACGCACAATCTGGCTTCGTACTTCCTCCGCCACTGTTTGTGCCAAGCGCGGTTCCTTCACCTTTGTTCTCCGGCTCCTTCTATCTCCAGACAAGACATATGACATCGGACGTCCGACGTCTTTGTCCCTATTATAGTTTCGATCCGGCGGATTGTCAACCAGAATTTCCATATTTCTTCAAAGTTTATACTTTTGTTATATTTCAAATCAGCATAAAGGCTCCCTCCGGATCTCTCCGGAAGGAGCCGATGCTTTTTTATCCGTTTTTCTTTACTCTTCCAGCGCGCCGTATACCAGATCGCGCAGTTTTGGATGGATCACATCATAGGCGTAGCCGAAGTTGCGCACGTGCATGGCGACGAAAACAGACAGATGAGTATGCGGATCGATGGCCGCGTAGGCGCAGGCCGCGCCGTCCCAGCCGAACTCCCCAACGCTGCCTCGGCCTCCCTGGCTGATATCCACACGCGTGCGCACGCCCAGCGCATAGGAATATCCCTTTCTGTTCCAGGCGTCAAAGCTCTTCCGGCTTGCGGGCCCCAGCTGATTAGCGCTCCAAAGCTGGATCATCTGGGGCGACAGGATGCGCGCGCCATCCTTTGATACGCCGCCGCAGGCGATGGCGTCGGCAAAGGTGATATAATCCTTCACATCGCTGATCAGCCCTGCGCCGCCGCTTTCATAAGCAGGCGTAAAGCGATAGCTCAAATCATGGGCGTCCATGGCATCAAACGCTTTGGTTTCTCCATTGAAAACATACTGTGCGCATTGCCTGTCCCAATCTTTTTCCGCCAATTGGAATCCGATGGTCTCCATGCCGAGGGGCGCGAAGATATGCTTTTTCAAATATTCGGAAAAACGCATGCCGGAGGCAGTTTCGATCACCGCCGCGAGCACGTCGTGGCTCAGACTGTACAGGAAATTGGTTCCGGGTTCAAATTCCAGCGGATCCTGTGCCTTCGCTTCCACCAATTGCCGAGTGTCGGCCATTCCCCCGGTCTCCTCCAGCAGTTTTTTGACAGGGGGCGTTGCCGCGTCATAGTTCAGGCCGCTCTGCATGCTCATGAGGTGGCGGACTGTCATCACCCGTTCAGCCGGACGCGCACCGTCGCCATCCTTGACGGTCAGATGCGCATACGCGGGCAGATATTTGCTCACGGGATCGTCCAGCGACAGCTTGCCCTGCTCGATGAGCTGCATCTCGGCGCAGGTGGTGATCACCTTGGTGGCGGAATACAGATTATAAGTTTCATTGCCCTGCAGCCGCTCTTTTCTTTCGGTATCCCTGTGTCCGGCCATGTAGCGATATAGCTGTTCATGATCCCGGCAGACGATCATATCCACGCTGGGCACGCCGATTTCATCCACCACGGAATTGACGTACTCCGTTACCTTAGAAAAATCCATCGCGTTTCACCTTCTTCATGAAAACGGGGCTGCCCGTCGGAACAGCCCCGTTCATTATTCATCTTACGGCTGCTTGCCGATATAAGCCAGGATTCCGCCGTCCACGTAGAGGATGTGGCCGTTGACAAAGTTGCTGGCGTCGGAAGCCAGGAACACCGCCGGACCCTGCAGATCCTCGGGCGTTCCCCAGCGGGCGGCAGGCGTCTTTGACACGATGAACTGGTCAAAGGGATGGCGGCTGCCGTCGGGCTGGCGCTCGCGCAGCGGCGCGGTCTGCGGCGTGGCGATGTAGCCGGGGCCGATGCCGTTGCACTGGATATTGGCCTCGCCATACTCCGAACAGATATTGCGGGTCAGCATCTTGAGGCCGCCCTTGGCCGCCGCGTAGGCCGATACGGTCTCACGGCCCAGTTCGCTCATCATGGAGCAGATGTTGATGATCTTGCCATGACCTTTTTTGATCATGGAAGGGATCACGGCTTTGGATACGATGAAAGGCGCGTTGAGGTCGACGTCGATGACCTTGCGGAATTCGGCCGCGCTCATCTCGATCATTGGGATGCGGCGGATGATACCGGCGTTATTCACCAGGATATCGATCGTTCCGACTTCCTTTTCGATCTGCGCCACCAACGCCTGCACGGCTTCCTCGTTGGTTACATCACACACATAGCCGTGAGCGTCGATGCTCTTTTCGGCATAGGCCGCATGGCCCTTATCAACCAGCTCCTGGTTGATATCGTTGAACACGATGGTGGCGCCGGCGGCGGCGTAAGCTTCGGCAATGGCAAAGCCGATGCCATAGGAAGCGCCGGTGATCCACGCAATTTTGCCCGTCAGGCTGAAAGCGTTCATATTCATGATGATCTTCCTCCTTCTGTCAATAACGCGTTACAGTTTGTTTTCCTTATAGAATACGCCCACCAGCGCGCCCATGCCGTCGTCCGGCGTCGCGATCTGCTGGAGCGTCCATCCTTCGGATACGAACTGGTTGATGATGCCCTCAGCCTGCTCCAGATCCTTTTCCCGGCTGACCTTCAACCCTTTGTTCAGATAGACCAGTTTATATTCCCGCATCGGTATTCTCTCCGTTGTTTTTCCTTTAGCGAAGCTCGGGCGTGGGAATGGTATCCATATCGTCAAACGCCTGATTCTCGCCGCCCATGGCCCAGATGAAGGTGTAATTGCTGGTGCCGGCGCCCGCGTGAATGCTCCAGGAGGGAGAAATAACGGCCTGCTCGTTCTGCATCACGATGTGCCGGGTCTCCTGGCCCTCGCCCATCATGTGGAATACCACGTTGCCCTCGGGCACCTCAAAATAGAAGTAAACCTCCATGCGGCGTTCATGGGTATGCGCGGGCATGGTGTTCCATACCGAGCCGGGCTCCAGCACCGTCATACCCATGGAAAGCTGGCAGGTTTTGAGCACGGAGGGATGAATGAACTGATTAATCACGCGCTTGTTGCTGGTTTCCAGCGCGCCCAGGGGCTTCTTGGCGGCGTCGCCGATCTTGATCAGCCTGTTCTCATAGCTGCAATGCGCGGGCGCGGAAACGATGTAGAACTTGGCAGGGCAGGCGGCGTTGGCGCTCTCGAAGCAGACTTCCTTCGCGCCTTTGGTGATATACAGGCAATCCTTGTATTCCAGCGTGTATACAACGCCGTCCACAATGACGCGGCCCTCGCCGCCCACGTTGAACATGCCGCATTCCCGGCGCTCCAGGAAATAATCGGTGCCAAAGTTCTTCCAAATATCGATACCCTTGTCGATGCTCACCTTTTCGTTCACCGGCATGATGCCCAGGGTGACCATGCGGTCCACATGGCTGTACACCGCCTGGACGGCGTCGGGCACAAAGAGGTTTTCAATGAGGAATTCCTTGCGGGTCTCCTCGGTGGTATAGCGCTTGAAATCGCGCTGGTTGCAGGAATAGCGAATATCCATTGGTTTCATCCTCCTTTATTGATTCAATATATTGTGATCGACGATCTGGCCGCAGTCCTGGACGTCCAGCCAGTCGCCCGCGATCCCCTCGGTACGAACGCCCTCCAGCACGATCTGCTGGACGAACCGCGCGATCACGCCCCGGCGGCTGCACGCCTCCACGCCAGCCGCCATGGCAGGCACCATGGGCTTTGCGTCCGCCGCAAAGGAAAAAGCGCAATCGCGGATGGTGATTTTTTCCGCGGGAAGCTCGGGCAGGCCCAGGATATAGGCTGCGCAAGCTGCGCAATCCTTGGCCTGCACCCGCTCAAAGCGGATGCTGCCAACGGTGGGCGTGGTATCGTCCACAGGCTGCTTTTCCCGGCTTTGCACATAGGCCGATCGGCCGTCCGGATCGCAGAAATACATGGCGTTGACCACCAGAGGGGCTTTGACGCCCTCCATGCGCACGTCCTCAAAGACGATATCGTCCACGACCGCGTATTGTCCGCGTCCTCGGCGGGTCTTGATGCGCAGGCCCCGATCATTGCCACGCATATAGCAATTATGCACCCGCACGCCGCGCACGCCGCCCGCCATTTCACTGCCCACGGTGACGCCGCCGTGGCCGTCCAGCATAGCGCACCAGGCGATCTCGATATCCTCGCAGGGCGTGTGATACTTTTGTCCCATATAGATCTTGCCGGACTTGATCGCGATACAGTCATCCCCCACCGAAAATACCGTGCCCAGCATGCGGATACCGCGGCAGCTTTCGGGATCGAAGCCGTCTGTATTGGGGCTGTCCGGCGGCGCTTCCACCCGGACGTTCAGGAAGCTGAGCTGCCTGCTGAATGTGGGATGCAGGTTCCAGGCAGGGCTGTTGCGGAAGGTGATTCCCTGCACGGTCACATTGGCGCAATCGCGCAAATAGAACAGCCTGCCGCGCCAAGCGCCGCGCAAGGTCCTGTGATTGATCCACCAGTCTCCCTGCTGCGCACAGCCGTCCACGACGCCTTCGCCGATGATCTGCACGTTTTCCACGCTGATGCCGGTCAGCGCCGACGCAAAGCTGCTTAGCGGATTGCCCTCCCAGGAGCCCAGCAGGTACTCATCCTGTTCATCGGTCGTGCGCGTCATCCCCGGCAGGATGGGAAAGGCATCCCGGTCTGTGCGAAGGGCGAGCACAGCGTCCTTCTGTATCTCAATGGTAATGTCGCTTTTCAGAAACAACGGGCCGGTACGGTATGTTCCTTTGGGCACCAGCACGCGGCCGCCGGGCGGGCAGGACAGGATGGCCGCCTGCAGCATAGGCGTATCGTCATGCTCGCCGTCGCCCAGCGCTCCAAAGCGCCGCACGTTCAGCGTGCATGCTTCCTTGGCCGTACGGAAAACCAGGGACTCGGCGGGCCGGCCCTCCGCCAGGCCTTCCAGAACATATTCGGTATCAGGCCAGAGACCGAACAGCGAACAAACCGACCGATCCTCCGTTCCGATATCTTCGCCATTCAGCCGCAACCGCACGCGGGATGAGGCGTAGTAATCGCCCTCTCTGTCCAGCAGCACGGTTGCGCTGCGGGAGGAAATATAGAGGCATTCCATCATCCGATCCTCCCATATTCGTCTTGCGCCAGCCGGTAGTAATCAATATCCTGCGGCAGAACCCGCGCGCGCTCAAACCCGCGCATGGCGGCAGGCAGATATTTCTCAGGATCCAGAAGGCCCAGCCGGACGCCCTTCATGACGGCGTAAAGTACCCGGACGTCGTCCGATGGCAGCGCTTTCTGCGCCGCCTCCAGCAAAAGATCCGCCAGCACGCGGTAATGCTCATAAAGCTGGATATCCATATTTTCCAGCGTATCGGCCAGCGCCATCATATAATACCCATCTGTGACACCCTCGGCAGCAAGATGCTCCCTGGCCTTTCTGAACAGACGGGCAATGTCCTTCGCTCCGGCTTTTCCGCCGAAGCGCACGTCCCATTCGGCATGCGCCGGCTGGTACAGATAAAGATTCCGCGGTTTAAGCTGTTCCTCCTCGTCAAGCATGGAAAGCTGGTTTACCATTTGTTCCAGATACGGCTGAGCAATCTCCATTGAGAACGCCTCCCGCCCCATTTTTATCTATACACATGATACAGTCTGACCATGCTCTATGTCAAGGTTTCCGCAAAAACTGAGCCCCTTTTTCAATATGCGGCATCCGTTTTATCCATGAACGCCGGGCAGCTGCCGCATAAAGCGCAAATTCACCCGGGAATTGTGTTGACGCCCGCGAAAAAAAGTTGTATGCTGAATATACAATTGCAAAAAACGGAGGATGACAGCAATGGCTCAGCTCAATTACGAGGTTCTCAGGCAATCCGGCTATACCGGCTACGTACTTCGCAGCGCTCCCGAAAAGGTGATGCAGTTTGGCGAAGGCAATTTCCTGCGCGCGTTTGTGGATGACTTTTTTGATATCGCCAATGAAAAGGCGGGCTATAACGGAAAAGTCGTGCTTGTGCAGCCCATCGCCAGCGGACTGACCGATCTTATCAACGCGCAGGAGGGCCTGTATACACTGTACCTGCGCGGCAGCGAAAAAGGCCAGAAGGTGGATGACAAGCGCGTGATCTCCTGCGTGAGCCGCGCCATTAATCCCTATGGCAGCTGGGATCAGGTACTGGAGCTGGCCAAGAGCCCCGATCTGGAAATCGTGGTATCCAACACCACCGAGGCCGGCATCGTACATGAAAACGAAAGCGCTTTTGATCAGCAGCCTCCCATCAGCTTCCCCGCCAAGCTCACCCGCGTACTCTTTGAGCGCTATTCCGCCGGGCTGGCTGGAGTGATCATCCTCTCCTGCGAGCTGATCGACAACAACGGCAAAGAGCTTCAAAAATGCGTCAATCAGTATATTGACGATTGGAAGCTGAGCGACGATTTCCGCGCCTGGGTGAACGAAAAGAACACCTTCTGCTCCACGCTGGTGGATCGCATCGTGCCCGGCCGCATCCGCGACGCAGAGGAGGTCAAAGCGCTGGCCGAAGCCAACGGCTACGACGATCCGCTGACCGACGTGGGCGAAGTATTCGGCTTCTGGGCGATCGAAGGACCGGAATGGCTGGCCGACCGTCTCCCCTTTAAAAAGGCCGGCGTTCCCGTGACCGTGGTGCCTGACGTAACGCCCTACAAAAAGCGCAAGGTGCGCATCCTCAACGGCGCGCATACCGGCTTTGTGCTGGGCGCCTACCTGGCGGGCTTTGATATCGTGCGCGACTGCATGCACGATGAGACGGTGCTGGGCTTCATGAATAAAATGCTCTACGAAGAAGTGATCCCCACCCTGCCCCTGGACAAGCAGGATCTGCAGGCCTTTGCCGAAGCCGTGCAGGATCGTTTCAACAACCCCTTTGTAAACCATGAGCTGATGAGCATTTCGCTGAACTCCACCTCCAAATGGCGCGCCCGCAATATGCCCACGCTGCTGGATTACCTGAATGTCAACGGCAAACTCCCCGCTTGCCTGACTGCCTCGCTGGCGGCTTATATCGCCTTCTATTCCAATGATGCGCAGGCGCTGACCGATAAGGGCCTGATTTGCCGCCGTCCCAAGGGCAACGAATACACGGTATCCGACGACCGCTGGGTGCTGGAATTCTACTGGGCACATAAGGACGACAGCGCAGAGGATCTGGTGCATGCCGTGCTGACCAATACCGATATGTGGGGCCAGGATCTTACCGCTCTGCCCGGCTTTGAAACCGCCGTGGCCGGCTGCTTGAAGCTCATCCGGGCCGAGGGCGCGCTGAAAGCCTTCAAGGCCAGTCTGTAAAACTGTAAACGCCGCTTTCGGGCGGCGTTTTTTATGCAGCCTTTCCGCTTCTGTACGTTTTCGCCATGTAGGCTGTACATTTTTGCAATTGACGGACAAATCAAAGTTGAGTACAATTTATATTGGTTTTATGCAGGATTTCACCCGATGGAGGGATATAATGAACGAACTGGTACAAATCACTGCGAACGACCTGGTGGCTGTCGCGCTGCGCCCCTTGGAAAAGGGCAGTACGGTCAGCTACGGCGCGGGCGAAGTTACGCTGCTCTGCGATCTGCCCATGGGGCACAAGGTTGCCCTGCGGGATATCAAAAAGGGCGAACCCGTGATCAAATACGGCTTTCCTATCGGAGAAGCCACGGAGGATATTCCCCGCGGTCAGCACGTGCATACCCATAACCTGCATACGCTGCTCAGCGGCGCCAAAGAATACGCCTGGCAGCCTACTCATTCGGAAACGCAGCCCATGGCGCCCGCTTCCTTTATGGGTTATCCCCGCAAATCCGGGCGTCCGGGCATTCGCAACGAATTATGGATCATCCCCACCGTGGGCTGCGTCAACGATATCGCCAAGGCGCTGGCCCGGGAGGCGCAGAAATTTGTGGGTGACGGCATCGACGGCGTATACGCTTTCCCCCATCCCTACGGCTGTTCTCAGCTGGGCGACGATCAGGAGAATACCCGGCAGGTGCTGGCCAGCCTGGCCACTCACCCCAACGCCGGCGGCGCGCTGGTACTGGGCCTGGGCTGCGAAAACAGCGACATTGAGCAGATAAAGCCCCATATGGGCGAATATGACGCAAGCCGCGTGAGATTCCTCGTCAGCCAGGAAACCGAGGACGAATTTGAAGCCGGCATGGCGCTGATCGCGGAACTTGCCGATACCATGCGCGGCGATAAAAGGATGCCTTGCACCGCCGACCAGCTGGTGGTGGGCCTGAAATGCGGCGGATCGGACGGCCTTTCCGG
Organism: Clostridia bacterium; assembly: GCA_017464225.1. The sequence continues at coordinate 32,102 of JAFUDW010000155.1, forward strand.
CATTACGGCCAATCCCACCATCGGCGTATTCAGCGATCTGCTCACCGCCATGGGCGGCAGCACCATCCTGACCGAAGTGCCCGAGATGTTCGGCGCAGAAACCATCCTGATGAATCGCTGCGAAAACGAAGGGCTGTTCCATAAAACGGTATCGCTGATCAACGATTTTAAGGGCTACTTTGAATCCTACCATATGCCGGTATATGAAAACCCTTCGCCCGGCAACAAGGCGGGCGGCATCACCACGCTAGAGGACAAGGCGCTGGGCTGCACGCAAAAGAGCGGTTCTTCCGCCGTGCGCGGCGTGCTGAAATACGGCGAACACGTGGAAAACAAAGGTCTCAACCTGCTTTCCGCTCCCGGCAACGACCTGGTGGCCTCCACTGCACTGGCGGTATCGGGCGCGCAGCTGATCCTTTTCTCCACAGGCCGCGGCACACCCTTCGGCTGCCCGGTGCCCACCATTAAGATCGCTTCCAACACGCCGCTGGCCCAGCGCAAAAAGAATTGGATCGATTTCAACGCGGGCCGGCTGCTGGACGGCATGACGCTGCCCGAGCTTGGGGCGGAGCTGATGGAATACGTGCTGGCCGTGGCCAGCGGAAAGCCTGCCCGCAACGAGCAGAACGGCTTCCATGATCTGGCGATCTTCAAACAGGGCGTAACACTTTAATCATAAATTCAAATCAAGGAGGGAAAACCCATGACTGAAATGATGGAAAAGCTCAAGAAAATCGGAATCATCCCCGTGGTAGTGCTCAACGAAGACAAGGATGCCCTGCCCCTGGCTGAATGCCTGATGGAGGGCGGTCTGCCCTGCGCGGAAGTGACCTTCCGTACGGCGGCGGCGGAGGAATCCATCCGTAAAATGGCAAAAGCCTATCCCGATATGATCGTCGGCGCGGGCACCGTGCTGACCTGCGAACAGGCCGACCGCGCCATCAACGCAGGCGCCAAATTCATCGTCAGCCCCGGCCTCAATCCCAAGGTAACCGAATATGTGCTGAGCAAAGGCATCCCCATGACGCCCGGTATCTGCACGCCCACCGAGATCGAAGCCGCGCTGCAGTTCGGGCTGGACGTGGTCAAGTTTTTCCCCGCCGAGCCTTCGGGCGGCCTGAAAATGATCAAAGCGCTGGCCGCGCCTTACGTGGGGCTTCAGTTCATGCCCACCGGCGGCATCAACGCCAATAACGTGCGCGATTACCTGGCCTATGACCGCATCGTCGCCTGCGGAGGCAGCTGGATGGTAAACGGCAGCCTGGTCAAGGAAGGCAAGTTTGACGAGATCCTCAAAATGGTCCGCGAAGCGGCCGATATCGTAAAAGAAATCAGGGGGTAAATAAAAATGTCTGCGAAAGTTGTAACCTTCGGTGAGATCATGCTGCGCCTCAAGAGCCCTGCCTACGAGCGTTTGATGCAGAGCCCGATGCTGGAAGCAACCTTCGGCGGCGGCGAAGCCAACGTTTCCGTATCCCTGGCCAACTACGGCATGGACACCGCCTTTGTGACCGTGCTGCC
>JAFUDW010000156.1 GCA_017464225.1 Clostridia bacterium
GGACGACGAACACCCCGGATTTTGAACACCCCTCCGGGCAGGGGAGAAGAATGTATCGTTCGGAAATCATCTGATTTTCGATGTGAACGACGTGATAGATTCCGTTCATTTCGGCTCGCCAAAATGAACATGTCGGCATCCACAGAAAATGAAAAACCCTCGAAAACGTAGTGTTTTCAAGGGTTCGTGGTGGTCGCAACAGGACTCGAACCTGTGACCCCATCGATGTGAACGATGTGCTCTACCAACTGAGCCATGCGACCTTATTCCGAACTTTTTAGCCTCATCCGCTGAAATTGTTCGGCCATTTCAGCTTCCTGCGCATGTCGGTCTTGTCTACCAGTGGGCCGGTCACTTGAGATACTCATGAACCGGCAGTTTGATAACTTGACCAGTGGGTTCTACCAACTGAGCCATGCGACCATATCACCTTTCGGCGACGCATAATAATATATCATATTGACCCGGATTTGTCAACTGCTTGTTTTAAGAAAATTTACCAGATTTTGCCATGCGCCGCGCAAAGCAAAAACGGAGCGTTCTTTGAGAACGGCTCCGTTCAGACTATCTACAAAGTGCCATTTTGAAATAAAACCAGTAAATGTCTGTAAGATTGGAACACGGGAAATGCGATTCGCAGCGGCGTGTGCTACCCGTGAAAAGTGATCCTTCGCTTTTCACGGAAGCATCGGCTTTGTCGATGCGCAGGATCCGCGCTCCGCGGATCACTCCACGTCGTTGACTTTTGCCAGCATATCGCGCACGGTGGCGGCGATCTCCTGACAGGCGGTATCGATATTGGCGTCCATACGGAAGCTCTTGTCCCGAGCGGCAACCTCCACAGCGCCGCGGCCCAGGGTCTTGGGGCTTACGATGACGCGCACAGGCACGCCCAGCAGGTCCGCGTCGCTGAACATTACGCCCGCGCTTACGGGCCGATCATCATAGATGACCTCAACGCCGGCCTTCTGCAGGTCGTTGTACAGCTTGTCGGCCGCTTCCCTGACCTCGGGCTTATCGGCGCGCATGGCGCAAAGGTGCACCTGCCAGGGGGCGATGGTGATGGGCCAGATGGGGCCGTAATCGTCATGTCGCACCTCGCATACGCTGGCGCACAGGCGGCCCACGCCGATGCCGTAGCAGCCCATGATCACATCGTTGAAGCCGCCTTCCTTATTCTGGTACTGCAAGCCCATACTGTGGCTGTATTTGGTGCCCAGCTGGAAGATGTTGCCCACCTCGATGCCCCGGCTGATCTGGATATGGGGCTTGCCGCATACCGGGCAGATGGCCCCGGCATAGGTTTTGGCCACGTCGCAGTAGCCGTCAAATTTCACGTCGCGGGCAAGGTTCAGACCGGTATAATGATAGCCTTCCTCGTTTGCGCCGCATACCAGGTTATCGCAGCCTTCCAGGCTCTTGTCGATCAGCACGCGAGCGTCGCCGGTAAAGTTCACCGGGCCGATAAAGCCCTTTACGATGCCGTGGCCATCCTCGATATCGGCGGGGTGGATCTCGCAGCCTACGTAATTGCGCAGCTTGGTTTCGTTGACCTCCAGATCGCCGCGGACAAATACAATGATATATTTATCGGTCAGGTTCTCCTGGTATACCACGGCCTTGGCTGAGTACAGGGGATCCTTGTGCAGGTAATTGCAGACGTCCTCGATGGTCTTCTGCTCGGGCGTGGCCACCTTGGTCAGGGGTTCTTCTCCGATGGGGGCGTTCTTTACGATGCAGTCCGCCGCCTCCATATTGCTGCGGTAGCCGCAGTCGGGGCAGGTGACGATGGTATCCTCGCCGATATCGGTGAGCAGCATGAATTCATGGCTGATGCTGCCGCCCATCATGCCGCTGTCGCTCTTCACGGCCACCACCTCGGACACGCCGCAGCGGGCGAAGATGCGCTCATAGGCGTGATAGCAGCGGTCATAGTATTTTTCCAGATCGGCCTGGCTGGTATGGAAGGAATAGGCGTCCTTCATGGTGAACTCGCGCACGCGGATCAGGCCGCCGCGGGCCCGGGGCTCGTCGCGGAATTTGGTCTGGATCTGGTAGATCATGAAGGGAAAAGCGCTTTCGGGCTTGGGCGTGCCGCGCACCAGCTGTACGCTGGCTTCCTCATGGGTCATGCCCAGCACCATATCGTTGCCGCCGCGATCCTTGAATCGCGCCAGCTCGCTGCCGATCTTGTCAAAGCGGCCGCTCTCCCGCCACAGGTCGGCGGGCATCACCACCGGGAACAGCACCTCCTGGCCGTCGATTAAGTCCATCTCCTCGCGGATGATGTTCTCGATCTTGCGCACGATGCGGCGGGCGGGCATATACAGGCTGTAGATGCCGTTGGCCACCTGCTTCATATAGCCGCCGCGGATCATAAAGATCTGGCTGATGATCTGGCAATCGGCGGGCGTCTCGCGGAACCGGTCGCCCAGCATATTGGAAAGCTTCATGCTCCATTCCTCCATAATTTTCAAAGTCCGGGTCATTATATCACGAAGAAAGGGCAAATGCAACGGAAACAGAGGGCGCGGAGCCCTGTTTTCGGCAAAAATATTTATGGTATGTTCATATTTCTGTGTTATAATAAAAAGTACTTTGTGCAGAAAGGATCGTGCGCCATGCTGACGCTCAAGAACATCCGCAAGGATTACGTATCGGGAGATTTGAAGGTGCAGGCGCTGCGGGGGGTGGATATTTCCTTCCGCAGAAATGAATTTGTGGCCATTTTGGGGCCCTCCGGCTGCGGCAAGACCACGCTGCTCAATATCATCGGGGGCCTGGATCGGTATACCGAGGGCGACCTGGTGATCAAGGGGCGCTCCACCAAGGAATACAAGGACCGGGACTGGGACAGCTACCGCAATCACTCGGTGGGCTTCGTGTTCCAGAGCTACAACCTGATCCCCCACCAGACGGTGCTTTCCAATGTGGAGCTGGCCCTGACCCTCAGCGGCGTCAGCCCCAGGGAGCGCCGGGAGCGGGCCATTAAGGCGCTGGAGCGGGTGGGGCTGGGCGACCAGATCAAAAAGAAGCCCAGCGAGATGAGCGGCGGCCAGATGCAGCGCGTGGCCATCGCCCGTGCGCTGGTCAACGACCCGGTCATCATCCTGGCCGACGAGGCCACGGGCAACCTCGACTCCCGCACCTCATATGAAGTGCTGGCGCTTTTCCAGCGGCTGCACCGCGACGGACGCACCATCATCTTCGTCACCCACA
>JAFUDW010000157.1 GCA_017464225.1 Clostridia bacterium
GAACGCTGACCGCACCGACTTCACCCAGGAGGCGCGGGAGCTGAACGGGAAGGAATACGTGGCGGAGCTTTATCCCGCCCGGGCCGATTACGAATCCGCCTACGCTTTCTATTTTGAAGGCGATGGCAGGCTGGCCTACTGCGAGGAGCAGCATCCCGAGACCGCTGGCCTGCAGCTGGGCACTTCCTTCTATACCGTCAGCGCCATAGACGGCAATGTGGACGACGCGCTGTTTGAGCTGACAGGATACACGGTCACCGAATAAAAGGAGTGCGCGATGGAAGGATATGCTGTTTTGATGCTGATTTTCGCGGGCTGCCTGTTTCTCTACGCGGGCATCCTGGCGAAGACGAAAGACATAAAGCTGATTCCCCGCAGCTATGCCGCAGAAACAAAAAACAAGGAGCAGCATGCCGAAAACGTTGCCAAGGCGACTGGCCTGGCCGCGCTGGCTCCCCTTGCCAGCGCCCTGGTAGCGCGCATCACCGACGCGGCCCTGCCGTCCCTGGGCGTATTGCTCGTGGGCTTGGTATGCATGCTGTGGCTGGGCGCGCGATTGGCAAAGCAAGGGCGTTGAGATGATCCATGCATGTTCCCAGGCGTGGTGCTTCTGTCTTTTGAAGCTTTATGCATGAACAGGAATATGTAAGTTAGTCAACAGGATCCTTCGACTTCGCTCAGGATGACAATGTAAGATGAGTTATCTGTTGCTTATTGACTGAATTTGCGGCAAAAAGCAACAGGCAAGGACAAAACTACCTATCGCTGTCATCCTGAGCGAAGCGTAGCGAAGTCGAAGGATCTGCTTTTTTAACTATCAGAAAGACAGCCGTCGGCGCAGTCTTCCCGATTGCGCCAACGGCTGTTTTGCTTTACAGGGGATGGACGATGCGCTGAGGAGACGCATTATTTGATGCTCTCCACCAGCTGCGTCAGGGTTTGCAGGCCCACGGCGAAGCCATGGGAATTGTCCAGACGGTAATCGGCGCAGGCCTTGTAATGGCCGATGCGCTCGTTGTATTGATCGATGACGTTCTCATAGGAGCCGCCGGCCAGGGTGGGGCGGCGCTCCATCTTGATGTCGCTGAGGATCTGATCCAGGGGGCGATCGATATGGATGATGACGCCGTGGTTTTTCATCAGCAGCACATTTTCCTGGGAGGTGGGCAGACCTCCGCCGGTGGAAACCACGCAGGGCGGCTTGCCGATGAGCTCCATCAGCACGCCTGCTTCCGCGTTGCGGAAAAACGCCTCTCCCAGGGTCTGGAAAATCTCGATGACGGACATTCCCATGATTTCGCTGACCCGTTGATCCGTATCCACGAAGGGCAGATTCATGTTGGACGCCAAGCGTCGGCCCAGGCTGGTTTTCCCCGCGCCGGCCATGCCAACCAGAAAGATATGCATATTGAGCATGTTTTCATCTCCTGTGTCAGGATTGAATTCATCATACCATAAAAACGATGAAAATGCAAGCGCCACGGGACTTTGATGCGCATGAAAGTGGCAAAACCCGGCAGAATGAAGGCAGGAGGTGAGCCTATGGAAAAGCGAAAACGGCTGTTTTTGCGGCCCGAGCGGCCGCGGCGGATGCGCCGCAGCGCAGGCGTGCGGCATTGAGGTGAAAAAGAAGCCTTCCCGGGAATGGGAAGGTTTCTGTGCATACGCTTACCAGGCCGCGCGCTTGCTGGGGTGACGGTTGAAGGTGTCGATGAAGCGGGAACGGAAGCCCTCCTCCACCTCTTCGCCGGTGAGCCATATGGCCTCCAGGGCGCTGCCGTACACGGCGGGGGCATCCAGGACGATCAGCTCGCAGCCCGCGGGCGCCTTGGCGCGCACAGCGTCCACATACTCCGGGAAGTGCAGGAACACGCCGCCGCCGATGGCTACCTTGAAGGGATGGCCCAGATGCTTGTAGGCCGCGCCCAGTGCTTCGGCAAAGTGATCCACCGCGCGGTTGAAAATGCCGGTGGCCACGGGATCGCCCATGCTGCGGGCGCTGAAAACATTGTGGGCAAAGGAGGCGATATAGGCGCGGCCGCCGGTATAAATGACGGGCAGGTGCTCCTGCACGGTCTCGCCGATTTCCTTTTCGATCATCTCGGTCAGCTTGGTCTTGGGGCCGCGGCCGTCGCGCTCACGCTGCACGGCGTTCAGCGCCTCACGGCCCAGCACGTAGCCGCTGCCCTCGGTGTCCAGCATGTAGCCCGTGCTGCCGATAAAGAAGCGGTGCTCGCCCTTCTGACGCACGCAGCAGTAGCTGCCTACGCCGGAGATCAGGCACACGCCGTCGTCGCGGCCCAGCACGGCGGCCATGACGCTGCTCACCACGCCGTCCAGCTTGCACTTGGCGCCGTCGGCATGGCGCTTGACCTGCACCTCCACCTCGGGATAATAATAGGCGGCGGAAATGCTGCCAAACACGGCGCTCAGCTTTGCGCCCTCGGGCAGATGGGTCTTGAGGGAATCCACGGCGGCGCACAGACGCGCGCTGGTCTCCGCAGGGCCGATATCAAAGGAGTTCGCGCCGCGGCCTTCCTCGCACGCGATCACCGAGCCGGTCTGGTCAAACAGCACGCCCACCGATTTGTTGCCGCCTGCGTCGATAGAAATATAGTATTTCATCCTTCTCTCCTCCATATTATTATAGTGCATGTTTTGCTTACTTAAATTTGCTTCTTATGGTATATTATAGGTCAAATCCGCCATTTGTCAATGTCAATTTTGGGATTTCCCATGTTTTTTTCACATTTAATTATGAAGGGCGCGGGCTGATGATGAGATACGGGAAAAACAGGAATTGGCAGGGGGAAACGATAGGGGCCTCTGCGGCCCCTAAGACCCTGCACCAGGGTATTTCATACCCTGGACCCGTCCGGGCGAATTGGCTTGAAAACAATAACAACCAATTTGCGCCTGTAACTTGAAGGACGCAAAGAGAGCTTCCGGGCAAAAGAAAACCGGCGGCAGTCCGGAAAAATGAGTTTACTCATTTTCTCCGGCCTGACACCGGTTTTCGCTGTGCGCTTTGCGCACAGCGTGCCAGCGAAGCTGGCTGCCCGGAAGCGGTGGACTGCATTATCCAAGTAACTGCGGAACGTTGCTTATTATTCAAGTTACGCAGCATCC
>JAFUDW010000158.1 GCA_017464225.1 Clostridia bacterium
AGGATTGCACAGCAATCCCGAAAATGGCAAGAGACGCCAGATGGAGCTTGCTCCAATCTGACGGCTCTCGCCTTTTTCATTGGCCTCAGACGGCCTCTTTGCGACATCCTATATGCTATACTGGCGGAAATTGCTTGAAAGTGTCATCAACCTTGTTCGCCGGGATGGGTGTCCAGAGGGCCCAAGCGGGCCCTTTGGCGCGGGTTTATAAGGGCCGCGGAGGCCCTTATCATCCCCGTCAAATTTCTATTTGTATAATTTTAATCAGGAATCAGTATCAAAAGCGCCGGCCGGAGCGTTTGCTCCGGCCGGGGTATTTGGGTTATAGGTTAGGAATCAGCGTTCTACGATCACCACATTCGGGTCGCCGTCAAACGCGTTGCCCACATCCAGGCCTGCGGGGATCACGGCGGCGATGATCTCGCTGTCCGCAAAGGCGCGGTCGCCCACGACGGTCACGCCGCTGGGGATGATGACCTCCTGGGCGCCGGTGCCCGCAAAGGCTTCAGCGTCGATCTCGGTCAGCGCGCCGGGCAGCACCAGTACGCGGCTTGGATCAATCACGGCGATGACGGCATTCGCCCATCCGGCCTCATAGCCAGGGCACCAAGTGCCGAGACTGAGCCAATAACGCTTGCCGGCCTCCAGCTGACGGCCGTCGCTCGCCTGACCGGCGTCCAGCACATAGGTGCCGGGCTCCTCGAAATCGTAGTTGAACAGCACGCCGCCGTCCTCGTCGGCCACCATGACCTTGTACCACTGCGTGTTGGCAACGCCGGTAAAGGTGAAGGTGGGCATATCGCCCGCGTTCACAATGCGATCCACGGTCAGGTTCACCTGCCCCATCTCGCCCTTGGAGATGGTGGTCAGGCTTTCGGTTCCGACGCTCTGCCAGCCGCTGCCATAATCAGCCTCGGCGGTCAATACGTAGGCGCCGACCGGCCAGGTATTCACCAAGGAGCCAGCCATAGAGGAACCGTTGTTGTTCTCCGCCCTATCCATCTCGTCGCCGTCAAAGGTCATGATAACGCGCACGCCGTTTGCGCCGGGAGCGTACAGGCTGAAGTTCAAGCTCTCGCCGATATACAGATGCGACGTCTCCGTCCTGAATGTCACGGCAGCGCTTTCGGTCACGGTAAACTTATAATCTTCGATCCGGTCGGTATCGCCCCAATCGTAGCCCGGCGCGCCAAAGTGCGCGTTTACGTAGTATTCGCCGGGCGCCAAATCTGCAGTGGCAATGCTCACAGTGAAGGGACCCGTCATACCATAAGTATCCACGCCAAGCACATCATTCCAATCCGGATCCTTCACATCCATGTTGTACCATACAGCATGCTCCACCTCCGGCACGCTGACGGTCAGGATCTCGCCGCGGGCAAGACTGTGCGCGGACAGCGTCAACTCTCCGGGCCAAATGGGGCCGTAGCTTGTGACATCCACCTGCACCTCGTTGCTGATGGGGCCCCAATCATTGGCGCTCTCATCATAGGCCTGGGCGAAGAAGATATACCGTCCGCCGCCTCCGCGGTCATAGCCCACTTCCAGATAACCGTTTTCGTCCAGATCGAGGCGGCCGCTCATGTCCTCGTCCCACTCATTGCCGTTCCACAGGCGCACGCGCCGATAACCGGGCGCTGAAACAGTGATGACGAAGTCCGTTGCGGACTGCACCTCCGTCGTTTCGCTTTCCCCGTTGACGGTGATGGATATGCTTCCCGTCTGCGCGGGCTGCGCCATCACGGGAACGCGCGCCCACGCGTTGGCGCCATCGGTGCCATAGGCATCCAGCCATACGTTGATCTGATAGGAATTGCCTTCCGCAAGCAGATCCCCGGGCACGGTGAACTGGGAGGCGAGCTCATTGTTATTCCTATCCCAGAAGGCAACCTGATTCCAAGTTTCGGTATCGGAAACGTTCACATTCCAGTACCAGTCCGCCTGCTCCAGGCCGCTCACGGTGAAGGTCAGATCCTGGCCAGCAACCGCATAGCTCGGCGCGTCAATCACGGGTTTATCGATCTCACGGATCGCGTAGCTGGTCAAATGCTTATGCTCGCTTTCGATCAGCTCGTTCCCGTTCTCGTCATAGGCAACGCACCAGAAGTGGAAGTCCGCGTTGCAATACTCATAAGTCGCGCGCACGCCGTTGTTGTTCGCCCAGAAATCATTTCCCCACAGGCCGTCGTCGTTATAGAAGCGGAAGAAGGCCGCGCCGGGATAGTACGCGCTGACTTCAAAGTTTTCGTGCCGCACACCCTCGGTGGCGCTGACGAGGAAGGTCATCCCCGCAGCGGGCTCGGTGACGGTAAAGTAATCGCCCTGGGCACCATTGCCGTTATAGCCTTGCTCGCCCATGTAGTACACGTCCACATAGTACCGGCCGGGCTCCAATTCGCTTGTGGCAACGGCGACGGTAATCGCCTGATCAGAGGCCTTCAGCGAATTGAAATACCGCTCTCCCACATTCTCCTCTTGGACACGCAGGTGATATTCGCTCGTATTTTCAGCCGCTCCCAGGGTAACGTTCAGGAATTCGCCGCGGACGACCTCGTGCTTATCCAGGGTAATGGTGCCGGTCTTGGCCCGACCGACGCTGCTGACGCTGACGCGAACAGCGGCGCTGGCGGCGCTCCAGTTGTATTCATCCCAGTTTTTGCCATCCACCAGCGTATCATAGGTGGCTTCAACGAATACGGCGTACTCGCCGCCATCCAGGCGATAGCCCCAGTCCACGTGCCCGTTCTCATCCAGGAAATTGCTGTCCTGGTAATCCCAACCGTTGGTCCACAGGCGAATGAGCGTGGCGTTGGGCGCGTCAATCGCGATCATGAATTCCTGCTGCGCCTGCACGCTGACGGGCGTGGTGCCACCGTTGACGGTCAATGTAAGCTGATCAGAAACATTATCGCCCTGCACGTATACGCTGGCCTGGGCTCCTTCGCCCTCCTTTCCATAGGCTTCAATGCGCATATTGATCCAATACGCATGGCCGGCGATCAGCTTGTCCGCGGGCATGGTGAAGGCGGTCTCACCGTTATACTCGTTCTTATTCCACTGAATCAGTCTTGTTCCGATGGTCTGATCGTTCAGCTCGATCCACCACCACTGGTCGGCGCGCTCCAGGCCGTCCACCGTAAAGGTCAAAGCCTGGCCGGGCTGGATGATGGGATCCACATGGATCACCGGCGCTTCCAGCGTGCCGTTCGATGTCACGTGCATGGCGATGGGATCGCTGGTGGCCAGCACGTTGTCCTCCGCGTCATAGGCCGCGCAGTAAATAGACTCGAACCGGAGCTCCAGCTCAAATTCCTCGCTGAGGAAACCGTCCTGGCCGCCGTACCAGAACTCTTCATCGTTGACGAAGACGCGGAAATGATCGGCGCCTGCATAATAAGCGCTGACGCCAAATACGTCATGGATCACGCCCACGGTACGGCTGGCGCGGAAGGTCATGCCATCGGCGGGCGGAGCTACGGTAAAGAATCCGGTATCCGTGCCTTCGCTGTCCCAGCCTGGCTCCGAATCGTACCAGACGCTCACAAAGTACCGGTTATCAGGCTCCAGCCTCACGGTGCTCAGGAAGGCGATAAAGTCCTCCGATTCACGATCGTAGACAGAGAAGGTATATTCGTTCCAGTCCTGATCGTAAATGCGGATATGGTATCCCTGAACATGATCCACGGTCTGCACATATACGGGCAGCAGATCGCCGCGGCCCACAGCGCCGGTCAGCTCCCGCTCCGGATCCGAGGGATCCATCAGCGTTACCGTGCCGGGCTGAACACGTCCCTGGCTGTCGGCATGGACGGTCACGATATTGGTGACGCCCGTCCAATTGACGCTGCTGTCATCCCAATCCCAGGTCTCAAAATCGATATCGTCCGAGCTGATCAGGGCGTAAAGCTGATGATCGCCGCTTTCTACGCTGTTTATAAAACGCACGACACCGTCTTCGCCCACCTCATGCAAGGAGTAACCTTCATTGTAGAAATTGACCACCGTAGCGCCAGGCGCGGTGATGACAACGCTGAAATCCTCATGCGATTCCAGGCTGTCCAGCCCTTCGGTTTTGCCGTTGACCGTCAGGGTGCCGGCCTCCGCCAGATCTCCGGTCACCAGCACGCTTTTGTTCACGGAGGTGCCGTCATATCCGTACTTTTCAGCGTAAACGTTGATATCGTACACGTGTCCCGATATCAGCTGCGCAGCCGGCACGGTAAAGGTATCGGTGGGCTGGCTGTCGTCCGAGGTAAAGCGGGCGATCTCATCGCCATAGCCGGGCGTATTGTCGCACACGCGGATATCATACCAAAGATCAGCCGTTTCCAGATTGGTCACGGTAAATGCCAGATCCTGATCCTTGCCCACGGCGGAAGGCGCGTTGATGGTAAGATCAAAGGATCCCTCAGAGCTCACGCTGACATGCACAATGTTGCTCCTGACAGGCTCATCGCGATCAGGGAAATATGCCAGGGCGTAAAAATCATATTCGCCGCCGTTGCTCAGGCGCTCGCGGCGGAAGAACCGGTCCCTTCCCTCTTCGGCATACTGTTCATCATTATAGAACAGCTCAAAACGCTCCGCGCCCGGGGCGTAGCCGCTGAGATTGAATTCCTCGCCCGAAACGGTACCGGTCTTGCCGACGGTGATGAACACCTCGGGCAGCGCTTCTTCGGGCTCCTCCACGGTAAACACGAAGAAGGACGCGCCGCTGTACATGCCCTCGGCGTGGCTTTCCACCGTCATGCGGTAGGTGCCGGGCGTCAGGTACGCGGTGGGCACCAGCACGGTTCTGCCGACGCCGTCCTCAAACTCGCTGCTGTCAAACCAGTTATCGCCGAGATCGTCCGGATAGACCCAAACGCCATCAGCCCGCTCGTCAAGCTCGGTAATGGTGACGCGCAGGTATTCGCCCTGCTTCACGGCGGTGGATTCCACGGTGAATTCAGGGTTCTCCAGCATTCCAGTGCTGCTGGTCGTGACGATCACGGTATTGCTGTAGTGGCCGTCCCAGTTGAGGTTTTCAAACTCGGTATCCTCATCCACTTCGCCGTAGTACGCCTGGGCGAAGGTCGGATAGCTGGTAACCTCAAAGAGTTGATAGAAGGGATCGCCGCCAAAGCGCACCAGGCCCTGCTCCTTCCATTCCTCCCACTGGCCGTAATAGTTGAGGTATTCCCAATCGTAATGTCCAAATTTGAGGCGGATGGCGGTGGCGCCCTCCGGGATCTCAACGGTGGTCAAGAATTTCGAGCGGATCGGCACCTGCGCGGCGGTATCGGAACCGGCCACGTGGATCTTGAGCGCTTCGTCCGCCGCCTCGCCGGGAATGGAGTAATAGCGCTCCGACTGAGCGGAGCCGTATCCCGGGGCGGACGCCATCGCAAAAATGCTATAGTTTTTGCCCGCCTTGATCAGGCTGCCGGGAATGGTCACCTGTTTGCCGTCTCCCATCAGCTCCGTCTCTTCGGGGTCGTTCAGCGGATCCAGAGAGCGTTGGTACTGCTTCTCAAGAATGACTGAATAATCGCCTTCAAAATCATCCTCCATCAGATAGAAAGAGTAATAGATATTGGGCGTGATTTCATCCGCGTTGGTCGCCTTGGGCACAGTGACCGTTACATCCTGCCCGGGCGTAAGCGTTTCGGGAAGACTGACCGAAAGCTGAATCTGTCCGGCCTGCGCCACGGCAAAGGACTTGGCCGGTACGTTCACCATGCGGCCGTCGGGATATACGATCGTGGCGTCGGCGCTGTACGTACCGGGCTGATCAAGGCCGGTACGGATCCAGCCGTAGCCGCCGTCCCAATTCCAGGTATCGGCGTTGGCGTTGATCACGATCTTATCCGCGCCGGGAGCCACAATGGAGGCGTTCACGGCGTTGCCAAGCTGTACCGTGGAGGGCACGGTCAGATAATAGCTGCCTTCCGCAGGCGCGGCGCTCAGCACGGTGAGCAGGGAGTACCGCGTACGGTTGGTATACTTTTCACCGGTGCCGATGGCCGTTAGTTGGATCATATAGATGCCCGGCTCGCTGAATGCGGACGCCGGAATGGTGTACGCGCCGGCAGCGACGTTTTCGACGTCCTTGTAAACGCATACGTCCTGCTCAATGCTGTACAGCTTTACCTCCAGATGATCCAGGTAGTAGCTGTACGGCTTGATGGTGAAGGTAAAGCCTTCGCCCGGCAAAAGCCATTCCCGATAGCCTTCAGCTTCCTCATCCCAAGCAGGCCAGCCGGGATCCTGTACTTCCTCGTCCTCAGCCAGCGCCGTCAGCCCTGCGCACAGCAGCAGCGCCAGCGCAGCCAACAGGCAAACCAGGCTTCGGGTCAGATGGGTTTTCTTCATGAAGCGCGTCTCCTTTCAAAATACCGTTCAGTATTGTGATTTTTGGAAAAGCAATTTATACCAAATCAATTATATTTTTTTACACAGTAAAAGTCAACATAAGCGTCCCCTGTTTTGGAAAAAGTCTTCTGCCAGAAGACAAAACGCGGGGGAGCAAGCTCTCCCCCGCGTTGATCGCGCTCGCGCGCGTGCTGCATGATTATAAAATTTCAGGCGCCGCTCCCAGCGACGCGGCGGCCTTCCGCAGCGCGTCGCCGTCAGGCGCGCTGCCCTGAGCCATATCGGGCTTGCCGCCGCCCCGCCCGCCGCTGAACCGCAACAGCGCCGCCATATCGGCGTCGGCCTGCGCGCCGCGGGCAAAAACGAGCATGCGTCCGGCCTTATGCGGACAGGATAGGAGCGCTACGGCCCCCGGCTCCCGGGTGAGCTCGGCGGCGGCGTGGAGCTGCGTTTCATGATCGGCAAATTCCAGATGCCCGGCGTAGATATTGCCCTGTTTTCCCATGCAAAGCGCTTGCAGGGCAGCCTGCGTCAGCCTCACGCTCAGCTCCCGGCGGGCGGTCTGGACGGCGTCGCGTTCCTTTTGCAGCGCTTCCGCGGCGGTATCAAAATCCGCCGACAGCGCCTGGCTCACCTGCACGGCGCAGCGCGCGGCCCGCTGTATATAGGCCACCGCGCGCATGCCCGCCACAAAGCACAGCCGCATTTTGCCCCGGGCCGGTGTACTGCTGATCACCTTCACCAGGCCGATCTGGCCGGTGGACGCCGGATGGGTGCCGCCGCAGGCCACCATTTCATAATCGCCCATGGCCACCACGCGCACGTGCTCAGTGACCGTGGGGCGCTTGCGCAGGGGCAGGCGGCTCAGCTCCTCCGCCTCCGGAAACCAGCAGCGGATAGGATCATCCTGCTGCACGCGCCGGTTGACCAGCGTTTCCAGCGCGTCGATTTCCTCCTGGGTCAGGTGCGTGCGGCCGCCGGGCAGATCCATATCGATGGTGCTGTCCTCCCTTCCCAGGTGCAAGCCGATGGTCACGCCGCCGTACAGCTGCCAGGCCGCCCCGGCCAGCATATGATCGGCGGCGTGCTGCTGCATATGATCAAAGCGCCGGGGCCAATCGATAACGCCATGTACGGCCTGGCCCACGGCAAAGGGCGCATCCGTCCGGTGCCACACCACGCCGTCCTCCACCTCCACGTCGGTGACCGCCGCCGCATTCAGCCTGCCTGTATCAAACGGCTGGCCGCCGGAAGTAGGATAGAAGGCCGAGCGGTCCAGGGCGATCCAGCCGTCGGAACGCACGTCTGTCACCCAGGCGTCAAATTCCGTTAAATACGCATTATCATAATACAGCCGTTCAGTCATGGGCAAATTCCTCCAATAACGCCTGCCGGAGCTGGGCATGGTTTTCAAAATAGCGATGGGCCGCCGCCTTGATCAGATGCTTTTCCCGGATGTGCTTATCATCCTCCATAGCCCATACGGTGCATCCAGCCTGCCTGCCGGTCTGCAGGGCGTAAAGCGAATCCTCGATCACCAGGCAATCCGCTGCCGTCACGCCCATACGCGCGGCGCAGCGGTCAAAGTACGCGGGCTGATGCTTGTTTTCATTCTGGAAGCAGGTGCTTTCCCAAAACCGGAAAAAGCGCCCCATATGCAGGCGGTTCAGCGTGTAATGCAGCGCCTGCCGCTCGGTGGCTGACGCCAGGCACATGGGCACTCCCAGGCCGCGCATGGCCTCCAGCGTTTCCATCGCCCCGGGCTTGAGCGGCGCGCCCTCGGCGTAGGTATGGGTATAGATATAATTGCGGCACCAGGCGCGGGCCTGCTCAAAGGTCATATCCAGCCTGCAATCCGGCGAAGCCAGATAATTGCGCAGCGTTTCCGACGTGGCCGTGCCAAACCAGGGCGCGTTCAGTCCCCTCTCATCCGGCACACCGTAATGCTCCAGCAGGCGGAAGATATTCCGGATCCAATGGTATTCGGTATCGGTAATGGTGCCGTCCATATCCCAGATAATGGCCTTCATGGGCGTAATGATCCCTCTCTCGTGTGGAATGGCTCATTATACCACAGGCAAACGCTCTTTGAGAATACCCAACCTTGCGCCGCGTCCAGAAAGCGGCAGGCCGAAAATGAAGGTTGTTATTAGAAGCAGCCGGTAGGCCCCGGATCGAGGAGGCCCTTATCGTATCCCCAGCCAGTTCCCTGTTTGCAAGATTCGATCTTTACCAAAAGCGCTTTACAGCCTTTGTTCAAACAGCCAAGCGCGGATGGGTTCAAACAGGTATGCCCATTTCCAGGTGGCCATGTGATGCGCTGCCGGGAAAACCGGCGCGCCGGGCAGCAGCACGCTGTCGCCATCCAGCCAGGTAAACTGGATATTGGCGTTCTGCGCCAGCACTCCCCGGCAAAACTCCGTCTTCGCCGCCTCGTCAGCCTTGGCGTCCACATGGCCCCGGGCCACCCTGCCGCCCGCTTTTTCAATGGCGTCCATGCATTGCCCCATAATGGGGAAAGCGCGGCCATCGTGCTCGGATACCATGATCCATACCCGCTCGTCCCGGATGGCCGCCATGCGTTCGGGATCCCACTGGCCCGCCGTCAGGAAGCAGCCCGCGAAGAAACGGGGATGGGCAATCAATAATTCGCACAGCATCATGGTGCCCATGGACTGGCCCGTGCCGTAAATGCGTCCCGCATCGATCGCATAGCTCTCGCAAAGGCTTTGGATCAGCGCGATCGTTGCCTCCGCGGCCCAGCCCACCGTATAATCGTCAAACGCCGATTTTTCGCCATACTGAGGCGCCAGCACAAAGCAGGGACGCTTTTGCTGCTCGCCCGCGTCAGCCCACACCAGCGCGCCGATCCCCTGGCGCAGAGTATAATCCACCTCCTGCGAGATGGAGCCCATATCGTGCATGAACACCACCAGCGGCAGCGGCTCCTCAAAGCGCTGAGGCACAAACAGGTTGTAATTCAGCGTATGCCCCTGGTATTCAAAGGCAAAACCGCTGAATCGCTTCGCGTTGTCCGCATAAGCGGCTTCCTGGGCTGTCAGCTGAATGGGCGGCGGCGTCATGGGCGGATGCGGCATAAAAATCACTCCTTACAGCGTTATTCAAAATCTGAAACAGGATCGGCAAACGCACGAGCGCTCCCTTAGCATGCGCATTCCTTCGCCCTGGGCACGGCGCTTTCACGAAGCCCCATCCTACGCCTGCATTATATCGGCGCGATCGGCAAATGATCAAACCGTTTTCTGCGGGCTTTGTTGCATGATCCGGGATAATGTACGGCGGACGCCTTTTCCCCACCGCCCGCAGCCCCGTTTTGCAGGCTTTCTATCATTCACAAAAAAAGTCCCGGCAGGCGGATGGTAGACATTTATCCGGCGCTATGCTATAATAGAAAAGCTGTTTTTGCCTGCTTCTCAGGCTTTTCAGCAATCATTACCCAGGAATTGAGGGCATTACCCTTGAAGAACATCCAATCCGGAACGATCAAAAAGCGCGCGCTGTGGTTCGCCATCCTGACCGCGGCTTATTTTTGCGTCGCCGCCCTTTTCTTCTGGCTGGTGCGCGACGATTGGTACAGGGCTGTGCTGAATGTGGAAAGCGTGGTCCGGGGTTTTACCACCGCAGAGATCAAGGAGGACACCGCCGTTACCCAAACCCTGCGTGTGCCCGCCGATTACCTGATGGACATGACGCTGGAGTTCAACCGCTGGAACGAGGACGACAGCGCGCAGATCACCGTAACGATGACAAGCGACGGTCAAACGCTGTGGAGCCGGCAGTACGCCTACTCAGCCCTGGAAGCCGACAGCCTGCTGCATTGCTCCTTTCCTGACGCGCTGTACGCCAAGAACAAAACCTTTACGCTGACAGTGACCGCCCAGGGCGGCCTGGCGGCCTGGTGCGGCGATACCCGCTCCACGGGCCGGTTTGTGGTACAGGCCGACAGCACGGGCGCGCTGGCCGTAAACGGCGAAACGATGAACGGGCAATTGGTGGTCTCCTTTTCGGGCTATAACCAGTTCAACGTGCTGCCCTATTTCTGGCCCGTCGTCTGCGGATTGTATATCGTTCTCGCCGTGCTGAGCATCCATGAGGTACGCAAAAAGAACAGCCTGCTCCATACCGCTGTCACCACGCTGACCCGGTATCAATACCTGCTCCGGCAGCTGGTCACCCGCGATTTCAGGATCAAATACCAGGCCTCGGTGCTGGGCATTTTGTGGAGCTTTTTGAATCCCATGCTGATGACGCTGGTATATCATTTGGTGTTCAGCACCATTTTCAGGAGCACCATTGATAACTTCATTATATATTTGATGAGCGGCATCATCCTGTTCAACTATTTCTCCGAGGGCACGTCGCTGAGCCTAAGCTCCGTGGTAAGCAACGCCAGCCTGATCACCAAGGTGCATATCCCCATCTTCATTTTCCCCATATCCAAGATCCTGTCCTCGGCCATCAACCTGTGCGTTTCCTTCCTGCCGCTGTTTGTGCTGATGGCGATCACCGGCGTTCCCTTCCGCAAGAGCCTGCTGCTGATCCCCATGCTGCTGATCTTCCTGATCGCCTTCACCGCGGGCATGGGACTGATCCTTTCGGCGATGTACACTTTTTTCCGGGATATCCAGTTTTTATGGTCGGTCATGGTAACGATGTGGAACTTTGCCACGCCCATCTTTTACCCGGACAGCATCCTGCCCCAATCCTATCTGTTCCTGTTCAAGCTCAATCCGCTGTACCATATCTGCGCCTTTTCCCGCATGATCATCATGAACGGCGCATCACCCGTGCCCAGCACCTATCTTTCCTGCTTTGTTTCATCCTTTACCGTGCTGGCGGTGGGCCTCTTCGTATATCACAAAACGCAGGATAAATTTGTCCTGTACCTGTAACCTTGGAGGAAGCATGCATGGCTCCCATCATCAACGTGGATCAGGTATCCATGAGATTCCATATGAACACCACCAAAACCACCAATCTGAAAGAATGGGTGGTGGGCTTCCTCAAGGGGCGTCTGAGATACTCCGATTTTTACGCTCTGCAGGATATTTCCTTTTCGGTGGATGCCGGCGAGGTGCTGGGCATCATCGGCCAGAACGGTTCGGGCAAAAGCACGCTGCTGAAAATCATTTCGGGCGTATACAAGGCTTCCTCAGGATCGGTCAGCGTCACGGGCCGCATCGCGCCCATGCTGGAATTGGGCAGCGGCTTTGACTACGAGCTTTCCGGCCGGGAAAACGTGTTCCTGAACGGCGCCATATTGGGCTACGGTGAAAAATTTCTCCGGAGCAAGTACGACGAGATCGTGGAATATTCCGAATTGCAGGATTTTATCATGCAACCGCTCAAAACCTATTCCTCCGGCATGGTCACCCGCCTGGCCTTCTCCATCGCCACCCAGGTGGCACCCGAGATCCTGATCGTGGATGAGATCCTGTCGGTGGGCGATGAACGCTTCCAACGCAAGAGCGGCGCGCGCATGCGCGAGCTCATGACCGGAGGCACCACGGTGCTGATGGTGAGCCATTCCATAGACCAGATACGCGAAATGTGCACCCGCGCGCTGTGGCTGGATCACGGAAAGCTGATGGATATCGGCGATACGCAAAAGGTCTGCGACGCCTACCAGGCGTTCATGGCCGACAGATAACGGTTTTGGCAAAGGAGATCACCATGAAAAAAACGCTCGCGCTCCTCCTGTGCATCCTGCTCTGCGTTCCCTGCGCACTGGCCGCGGAGGACGACGATCTGATCGGCGCCTGGGTGCTTACCCGCTACGCCGTGGACGGCAGGGTCATCGAGCATCCGGCGGCGGCAGGAAGCAATAAGGTCGTCCTGTTTGAGGCTGACGGCTCCGCAGTGGTCACCATCAATGAAAACGTATACTACGGCACATGGACGGCGGAGGGCGATCGCCTGCACCTGCTGTACGAGGACGGCGATCAGGCTGATTTCAAAATGGAAGACGGGCAGCTCGTATACCGTCCCGAAGGCCAGATCCAGTATTTTACCCGCCAGGTGGTCTATGCCGAAGCCGCTGATTTCGTCTGGCGCAAGCTGAGCGACGACTCCGCCGAGATCATCGGCTATACCGGCAGCGCATCTACCCTGAATATCCCCAGCGAGCTGGACGGCTATCCGGTGCGCGTCATCGGCACGGCAGCCTTCGCCTCCCATGAGGAATTGCTCAGCGTAACGCTGCCCGCCGGGATCGATACCATCAAGCCCTTCGCCTTCATGGGCTGTTCCAGGCTCTTCCGCATATCGCTGCCCGCGGGGCTGACCCGCATCGGCACATCGGCCTTCCAGGGCTGCGAAAACCTGGGCAGCATCGCCATTCCCGAGGGCATTGATACGCTGGAATACGCCGTGTTTCAGGGCTGCGCCTCTCTGCGGGCGGCCGGCCTGCCCCGGAGCCTGCGGCTGATTGAAGCCCAGGCCTTTGCCGACTGCGACAGCCTCAAGGGCATCGTGATCCCCGCGGGCGTGGAAACGCTGGCTGACGCAGCTTTCAGCGGCTGCGCCTCCATGGCCGAAGCCATTTTTCCCGCCAGCCTTTCCGCCATTTACGGCGCGCCCTTCGCGGGCTGCGAAGGCCTTGCCTTCATCGCGCCGCCAAACAGCTATGCCGCCGGATGGCTCGCACAGAACCGATAACCAAAGCAAACGCCCCATCCCCCGCCGGAGTCCCCTTTCCGGCGGGATTTTTCAAAAAAACGGCAGGAGGACGCCCATGGCCGAAAAACGGTTGATCGCAGGGCTGCTGGCCCATGTGGACGCGGGAAAAACCACGCTGTCCGAAGCGCTGCTCTATATCAGCGGAAGCCTGCGCAGGCTGGGCCGGGTGGATCACGGCGACGCCTTTCTGGATACCGACGTGCAGGAACGCGAGCGCGGTATCACCATCTTTTCCAAGCAGGCTGCCCTGCAATGGAAGGATATGGCGCTGACGCTTCTGGATACGCCGGGCCACGTGGACTTTTCCAGCGAGATGGAGCGCGCGCTCCGGGTGATGGACTGCGCCGTGCTGGTGATCAGCGGGGCTGACGGCGTGCAGGGGCATACGCTGACGCTCTGGCGGCTGCTGCATGCCTATCAGGTGCCCACGCTGCTGTTCGTCAATAAAATGGACCAGCCCGGGGCCGACCGCGGCGTGCTGCTTCACGGTCTCAAGACCCGCCTCAGCGACGCCTGCATCGATCTGTCCGGCCCAGGCGCCATGGATGAAATCGCCATGTGCAGCGAGGCAGCCATGGAGGAATACCTGAAAACCGGCACGGTATCGCAGCAGGAGATTGGCAGGCTGGTGGCCGAGCGCCGGCTTTTCCCCTGCCTGTTTGGCAGCGCGCTCAAGCTGCAGGGCATCGAAGCGCTTCTGGACGCCCTGCGGGATTGCGTGCCCGCCCCGGTCTATCCCGCCGCATTTGCCGCCAGGGTCTACAAGATCAGCCGCGATCCCCAGGGCGCGCGGCTGGCCTGGATGAAGATCACCGGCGGCAGCCTCAAGGTCAAAACGCTGCTGCGCGGCAGCGGCTGGGAGGAAAAGGTAAACCAGCTTCGCCTGTACAGCGGGCAAAAATATACCCTGGCCGAGGAAGCGCCCGCCGGCGCGGTATGCGCCGTCACCGGCCTCAATTACGTGCGGGCAGGCGACGGCCTGGGCGCAGAAACGGCAGCCGACGCTCCGCTGCTGACGCCGGTATTCACCTATCAGGTGCTTTTGCCCGTGGGCTATGATCCCCACGCCGCCCTTCAAAAGCTGCGCGTGCTGGAAGAGGAGGATCCTCAGCTGCACGTATTATGGAACGGTGAAAAACGGGAGATCCACGTGCAGCTCATGGGCGAGGTGCAGCTGGAGATCCTCCGGCGCGTGCTCCGCGACAGATTCCAGCTGGCCGTGAATTTCAGCGAGGGCAGCATTCTGTACCGGGAGACCATCGCCGACGCCGTGGAGGGCGTGGGACACTACGAGCCGCTGCGTCACTATGCCGAAGTGCACCTGCTGCTGGAGCCCGGGGAACCGGGCAGCGGCCTGCGCTTTACCAGCGCTTGCCCGGAGGATGAGCTGGACAGGAATTGGCAGCGGCTGATATTGACCCACCTGATGGAAAAACAGCACCTGGGCGTACTCACAGGCGCGCCTATCACCGATATGAAGCTCACGCTGATCGCCGGCCGGGCGCACCTCAAGCACACCGAAGGCGGCGATTTTCGCCAGGCCACCTATCGCGCCGTGCGCCAGGGGCTGATGCAGGCCCGCAGCGTGCTGCTGGAGCCCTGGTATGATATCCGATTGGAGCTGCCCCAGGATTGCCTGGGCCGGGCAATGAACGATCTGACCCAGATGGGCGGCAGCTTTAACACCCCCGAAACGCTGGGAGAGGCCGTCCTGCTGACGGGCAGCGCGCCGGTGGCCGCCCTTCGGGGCTATGCCCGGGAAGTGGTCAACTATACCCGGGGCCAGGGCAGGCTGGTATGCGCGCTGCGCGGGTACGCGCCCTGCCGGGAGCAAGAAAAAATCGCAGCCGAAATCGGCTACGATCCGGAACGCGATACCGAAAACAGCCCGGACTCGGTATTTTGCAGCCACGGAGCGGGCTTCACCGTCAAATGGAACCAGGTGCCCGCCTTTATGCATCTGCACACCGAAGCGCTGGGCGCCCCTGCGCCGGCCGGGGATTCCGCCGTTCCCTCCACGGGCCGCGGCAGCCGGAGCACGGCGGATGAGGACAAGCAGCTGCAGGCCATCTTTGAGCGCACCTACGGGCCGGTGAAAGAGCGCACGGGCGGCGCGGCGCGGCAGCCGCGGCCCACGGTAAACGAGCGGCCCATCGTGATCCGCTCGCCCGAGCAGGAATACCTGCTGGTGGACGGCTACAACATCATCTTCGCCTGGCCCGAGCTCAAAGAGCTCAGCCGCGTCAGCCTGGAGGACGCCCGCAAAAGCCTGCAGGATATCCTGAGCATTTCACGGGGCTTCAAGCCCTTCGAGCTGAGATTGGTGTTTGACGCCTACAAAGTCGCGGGCAATCCCGGAACGGCGGAAGAATACCACGGCATCCATATCGTCTATACAAAGGAAGCCGAAACCGCCGACAATTATATTGAAAAAACCATCCGCCAAATCGCCCGGAAGGAAAACAGCCGGGTGCGGGTGGCCACATCGGATGCCCTGGAACAGGTGATCATCCTGGGCGGCGGCGCGCTGCGCGTATCGGCCAAGGAGTTCCGGGCCGAGGTGGAGGCCGCCAAGGTGGAGATCGCAGAGATCATCCGGCAAAACAACAACGCCCGCAGCCCGGTATCCAATGTGGAGCGGGCCATGCGGGCGGCGATGGAAAAACAAAAGCAATAACGGTACGCTGGGCTTGACCGGGGCGCGGAAAGGCGCAAGCCCACGCGCTCATCCCCGATCAGCTTCCGGCGCGGAAGGCTTCGATCACGTCCGGGCGCTTCTGGATGCGCCGGAGCACATTATCCAGCTTTTCGCGGCTTTCCACCTGTACCACCATATGGATGGTACAGGTTTTGTTTTTGTTGACTTTGACGCTCATGGCGGTGATGGGCGCGCCGCCGTCCTGCACAAATACCGTCAGTTCGCCCAGCAGGCTTGGATGATCGTAGGCGATCACCTGAATGGTGGTATTGAACCGCCCCTCGTTCTGTCCGGCCCAGGATACGTTGACCTTGCGCTCGGGCTCGGAATATTGGGCGTTCACGCAGTCGGCCTTATGCACGGTAACGCCGCGGCCCCGGGTAATGTAGCCCACGATATCGTCGCCGGGCACAGGGTTGCAGCATTTGGCAAAGCGCACCAGCATGCCGCTGCCGCCCTCCACATAGATGCCCTGGGTGGGCTTTCCGCTATGGCTGGCCGGGGCTTCGCTGACCTCGGGCAGATCAGGCGGCGCAGCAGGCTTCGCCGCGTCTTCCGCCTTGCGCTGCTCCTCAAACAGACGGCTCACCACGTAGGCTGAGGCGATCATGCCGTAGCCCACAGCGCCGTAGATATCGTCCATATCGGAAAAATCGTACTTTTTGAGCAGCGGCTCGATATATTCATGCTTGAGGAGCGAGCTGAGCTGGATGCCGCGGCGCTTAGCCTCGTGATCCACCATATCCTTGCCCTTCTGCACGTTCTCGCCCCGCAGCTCGCGGCGGAAATACTGGCGGATCTTGGCCTTTGCGCCTTGGGTCTTGACGATCTTGAGCCAGTCCATGCTGGGCCCCTTGGCGTTGGGGGAGGTCATGATCTCCACCCGGTCCCCGGTTTCCAGCGGCGTTTCCAGCGGCACGATGCGGCCGTTCACCTTAGCGCCGATACAGCTGTTGCCCACGGCGCTGTGCACGCGGTAGGCAAAATCCAGCGGCGTCGCGCCCCGGGGCATATCGATGATATCTCCCTTGGGGGTAAAGATGAACACCTGCTCGGCAAAAATATCCGTTTTCAGGCCGTCGATGAACTCATGGCTGTCCCTTGTTTCGCCCTGCCAGTCCAGGATCTGCCTGAGCCAGTGGAGCTTCTGATCAAAGGCCTTATCATCGCCGCCCTCCTTATAGCGCCAATGGGCCGCGATGCCGTACTCGGCGATACGGTGCATATCCCATGTGCGTATCTGGATCTCAAAGGGAATGGGTATCCGGCGGCAGCCAATGACCGTGGTATGCAGCGACTGGTACATGTTGTTCTTGGGTACCGAAATATAATCCTTGAAGCGGCCCGGCACCTGCGTCCACAGCGTATGGCATACGCCCAGCACGGCATAGCAGTCCGGGATGGTATCCACCAGCACGCGGATGGCGATCAGATCAAAAATCTGATCGAAGGGCTTGTTTTGGATCACCATTTTGCGGTAAATGCTGTACAGGTGCTTGGGACGGCCCGCCACCTCGTAATGCAGGCCCATGGCGTTGAGCTTTTGGGAGAGCTCCTCGATGACGATCTTGATGTTCTCCTCGCGCTCCACCCGCTTCATGCCCACCTTCTTGACCACGTCGGCATAGCCCTCGGGATCGATATAGCGCAGGCTCAGGTCTTCCAGCTCGGCTTTGATGCGATAAACGCCCAGGCGATGGGCCAGCGGCGCGTATATATCCAGCGTTTCGTGGGCGATGGCTACCTGGCGGTCAGGGCTTTTGAATTTGAGCGTGCGCATGTTGTGGAGCCGGTCGGCCAGCTTGATCAGTACCACCCGGATATCCTTGCCCATGGCCAGGATCATCTTGCGCAGCGTTTCGGCCTGGCGTTCCTCCCGGTCGGTAAAATCCAGCTGCCCCAGCTTGGTCACGCCGTCCACCAGCATGGCTACCTCCTCGCCGAATTCCTGGCGGATGGTGTCCAGCGTTACGCCTTCGCAGTCCCCCACCGTGTCGTGGAGCAGGCCCGCGGCGAGGGGGGGGGCGTCGATGCCGATCTCGGTCAGG
>JAFUDW010000159.1 GCA_017464225.1 Clostridia bacterium
AGGTGATATAGCTCATCTCCAGGTCGAAGCCCGTAAACTCGGTGGCATGCTTATTGGTGAAGCTCTTTTCGGCGCGGAACACCGGGCCCACCTCAAAGATGCGGTCAAACCCCGCGGCCATGGCCATCTGCTTATAGAACTGGGGGCTCTGGCTCAAATAGGCCTTGCGGTCAAAGTATTTAAGCTCAAACACGTCTGCGCCCGATTCCGACGCCGCGGCGATCAGCTTGGGCGTGTGGATCTCCAGGAAGCCGCGCTCCAGCAGGAAAGAACGCATGGCGGCCACCAGAGCGGTCTGGGCTTTGAAGATCAGAGTATTGCGGTCGCTGCGCAGGTCGATCCAGCGATAATCCAGACGGCTGTCGATGGCGGCGTCCTTGCTGATGGGCAGGGGCTCGGCGATGGATTCAATCTTCATGGTCTCGGGCAGCATTTCGATCCCGCCCATTTTGACATAGCTGTTTTCCACCACGGGGCCTTCGGCGGTGATTACCGACTCCACGGTGAGCTGATCCACGATGGCGGCCACTTCGGGATACTTTTCCTTTTCCACGGTGAGCTGCACGCGGCCGGTGTAATCCCGGATCACCAGGAAGGCCATGGTACGCTTATTGCGGATGTTCTCCACAAAGCCCTGGATCTTGTTGACTTCGCCGATCTTCAGGTTGGCGATCAAGCTTCTTTCCATAACGATATCTCTTCCTTTCGGTTGGTATTACAGCAGGTCGGCCACCGCCTGGGCGGCGTCGGTCAGGGGCAGCTCGGTTTCCTCTTTGGTGGCCAGGTTGCGCAGCTTGATCACGCCGCGCTCATACTCCTCGCCGCCAACCAGGGCAATATATTTGGCGCCGATCTTATCGGCATACTTGAACTGGGCTTTGAGGCTGCGGCCGTTGAGATCGCTGTCGGCCTTCACGTTCAAACGGCGCAGCGACTGGGCGAAGGTAAAGGCCGGGATCTTCATATCGGCCCCCAGATTGGCCACGTACACGTCGGTCACGGCGGGCGCGGGCGGCAGTAAGCCCTGGTTTTTGAGCTCGATCAATATGCGCTCAGCCCCGATGCCGAAACCCGCCGCCGGGGTGGCCGGGCCGCCCAGCTGCTCCACCAGCCCGTCGTAACGGCCGCCGCCGCACAGGGCAAGGCCCTCGCGGCCGGATTGCATGATGATCTCAAACACCGTTTTGGTGTAATAATCCAGGCCGCGCACGATGCGGGGATCAACCTGGAAGGGGATCTCCTGGGCGGTAAGCAGCGCTTGCAGCTGGTTAAAATGATCGCGGCATTCGTCGCAAAGGCAGTCCAGGATCACCGGAGCGTCCTTGACGATGGCCTTGCATTTTTCCTCCTTGCAATCCAGGATGCGCAGGGGATTCTTTTCAAAGCGTTCCTGACAGGTGGAACACATTTGATGAATGTTGTCCCCCAGGTATTGCTTGAGCGCCGCGTGATACTTTGGCCGGCAATTGGGGCAGCCGATGGAATTGATATGCACGCTCAGGTTTTTGAGCCCCAGGCTGCCCAGCATGCCCATCAGGGTAGAAATCAATTCGGCTTCCACCGTGGGCTCCTTGCCGCCGAAGCACTCCATACCAAACTGGTGATGCTCGCGCAGCCGTCCGCTCTGGGGATTCTCATAGCGGAAGATGGGCGCGTTGAGGTAGTATACCTTGCTGGGCAGCGTTTCGGCATACATATGGTTTTCAATGAAGGAGCGCACGGCGCCCGCCGTGCCCTCGGGCTTCAATGTGATGCTGCGGTCGCCCTTATCCTTAAAGGTATACATTTCCTTCTGCACGATATCGGTGGTATCGCCCACGCCGCGCAGAAACAGCTCGGTATGCTCAAACACCGGGGTGCGGATCTCCCGGTATCCGGCCCTGGCCGCGGCCTCCCGCTCCTTCTGCTCAATCCATTGCCACATGTAGGCATCCTGGGGCAGCATATCCCGTGTGCCCTTGGGCGCTTGCACTTGCATATGATCCCTCCCGTAAATAAATAATCCCATGCATACGCATGGGACGAAATTGCTTTCGCGGTGCCACCCAGCTTGCACGTATCTGTGCCGCTTTGCTCCTTAACGCGGAACACGCCTGCCTTTCGGCAGGAAGCTCAGGGGGCGTCAATCCCGTCACAGCCGAAAATTATTATATACTGGCCAAATGGATTTTGTCAAGGTTAAGAATGCGCGTTCACGACGGTAAAGGAAAAGGCCGCTCGGATCATTCCATGCGGCCAATGCGATGCAAAGCGTCGGCGCTCCCATCAGTTTTTCATCTCATTGTAATAGCGCACAATATCGTCCAGGATGCCAAAATGCTCAAAGTCCTGGGTGTAGACGATATTGATCTCGCGCACCATGCTCAGGTTTTCAATGGGCAGGCAGACGATCTTCTTCTTTTTCAGCTCGTCCTGGCAAGCGCTCTTGGCCAGCACGGATACGCCGATATCCCGGCGGATCAGATCCTTGATGGTGGCAATGTTGTTGATCTCCAGCAGCACGTTAAAATCATCCACGCTCATGTTATGCGCCTCCAGAGAGGAAACAAACAGATTGCGGGTATTGGAATCGGGCAGGCGCAGGATAAGCTTTTCCTTTTTGAGATCGCGGATGGTGACCATGCTCTGCCGGGCCAGCCGATGGGTGGGCGATACGGCCAGCACCAGGCTGTCGGTATCCAGCATCATATAGCGCAGGGCGGCGTCGCTGCCCTTGCCCTCCACAAAAGCGAAATCCAGCTCAAAATTGCGCAGCATATCATACAGCCGGGCGTTGGTATCGGTAATGATCTTAATGGTCATGCCCTCGTGGGTATTCACGTAACGGGCCAATGCCTCGGCAATGGCGTTGCTCTCGGCTGTATGGGTGATGCCCACAGTGATGGAGGAAATCTGGTTCTTTTCTGTTTTCAGATCCCGGGACAGGTTATTATACAGCGCCAGCATGCGCTTGGCGTACTTGATCACGATCTCACCCTCGTGGGTGATATGCAGTTCGTTGCTGGCTCGGTCAAAAATATGGACGTTCAGCTCCTTTTCCAGCGCGCGGATATGCTGACTGACCGCCGGCTGGGTTAGCGAAAGCTGTTCGGCCGCCCGGGTAAAGCTGCCGGTTTCGGCCACCTTTAAAAGCGAATGTAATTTATTGCTGATCATATAACCCTCAAATTTTTAAGCGTTGGCGGGAGCGCCGCGGCCGCTGTCGGTATCGGCCAGGATGGCCTCGGTTTTATAGCTGTGAGTTTGCAGGAAACGGATAAACAGCGCCATAGCCACCATGCTGCAGATCACATCGGTGATGGGCGTGGCCATCACGATGCCCGAGGCCTGGAGCAGTCTGTTTAAAAGGAACATCATGGGGATATCCAGCACACCCTTGCGCAGGATGGCCAGTACAAAGGAGCGCCCGCCCTTGCCCGTAGCCTGGAAGAAGGAGATCACGGTATACGCCCATGCCGAGAAGGGGCCGCCCAGACACAGGATGCGCAGGAACAGCGCGCCGTCCGCCAGGGCGGAGGAGCCCTCGGAACGGATGAACAACGATACCAGCTGGCGGCTGAACGCCAGATTGAGCGCCATGCACATCACGGCCATGGTCACCGACAGGATGCCGGAGTACAGCACGGTTTGCTTCATGCGCTTGAAGTTGCGGGCGGAATAATTGTAGCCGATCAGCGGCAGCACGCCTTGGGCCATGCCGCGCACGATGCAATGGGCCAGCATATTGATCTTTTTGGCCACGCCCAGACCGGCCTGGCAGGCGATGCCGTACACCGACATCAGGTTATCCAGCACGGCGTAGGAGATATTCTCCATCAGCGTCATCAGGCAAGCCGGCAGACCGGCGTTAAGCACGTCGAGCACCACCGAAACCTCCAGCATGTCCCGGGTGGGTTTAAAGCGCAGGCCGGACTGGGCATGATTGGCGCGGAGCACAAAGATGAAGTAGATCAGCGATATCACATTGGAAAGGGTGGTGGCCACGGCGGCGCCGATGATCTCGTTGCCGGGCTTTAACAGCACGAACATGAACAGCGGATCCAGAGCGATATTGAGAACGCCGCCCAGCATGATACCGATGCTGGCCTGCAGCGCCCGGCCCTCCGAACGGATCAGATGGGACAAAAGCGTGCTCATGGCGGTGAAAGCGCCGCCGATGGTGACAGTGATCAGCAGGTAGTTTTCGGCAAACTGGTGGGCCTCCGGGTCCTTGCCGCCCAGCAGATTGATAAACAGATCGGAAAACAGCAGCGTAAACAGCGAATAGACCAGCGTAAGCAGCAGACAGCCCCAGCAGGCGAAAGCGCTGGCCTGGCGCACCCGCGTGCGGTTATGGCTGCCCATGGCGCGAGCGATGACGCTGGAGCCGCCCACGCCAAACAGATTGGAAATGGCCGAAAGGAACATAAAGGCGGGCATGCAAACCGTTGCGGCGGTGATTTTCGCGTCGCTGCCAGTCTGGCCGATAAAGAACGTATCCGCCATATTATATATGACCAGTATGATCTGCCCCATCACCGTGGGGATGGCGAGGCGGAAAATGGCATTGATCACCGGGCTGCTTTCAAACAGCTCCCTGTCAACGGTTTTTGCCTTCAAGGATGCGGCCCCCTTCCGTTTGATACGTAAAGAAAACGAAAATACCCGCCAAAGCCCTGCGGCTTTGGCTGCCAAGTATCTTCCGGTTTATTATCTTGGACGTATTATAATTCATTTTCATATTTTTTTCAAATAATATTTTTATTGACTATTATAATTATTTATTATCCGAAGCAAGATTTATAAAATAAGATCGTTCTTTTGCCATTTTATAGGGATAGATGGACAATATTGCGATAAATCATTCTTATCTTTAAATTAGTTATTTTAATCAATGTATAGTGCTCATCAGCGGCGGCGTTTTGACATCCCTACCTGTCCATGATATAATATAATTGATATCGGCCGCTGAGAGGCGCAAAAGGAGATCGCTATGTCCCCCAATTTGACAAAGAAGAAATACTATCCCCTGGTCCGCGATTACTGCATGATATGCATCGGCACGCTGATTGCCGGCGCGTCCTACGCTTATTTTTTTGTTCCCAATAATATCGCCCCCGGCGGCATCACGGGCGTGGCCACGGTGGTAAACTATCTGCTGGGCAAGCCCTCGGTGGGCGCGCTGAGCTTTATCCTGAATATCCCCCTGTTCCTGCTGGGATATAAAAGCGGCGGCAAAAGATTTGTATTCCGCTCCTTTACCGCGATGATGCTTTTATCGCTGTTCATCGATATCCTGCCCGGCTCGCCCATCACGGGCGACGGCATGCTGGCCAGCATATTCGGCGGCATCTTGCTGGGCATCGGGCTGGGGCTGGTGCTGCGGGCCGGGGCCACCACAGGCGGCACAGATCTGGCGGCACAGATGGTGCACAACCGCTTTACCTTCATATCGGTGGGCACCTTTCTGTTTGGGATCGACTGTATGGTGATCCTGCTGGCCGGCGTGGTGTTTGACGTTCAGGCGGCGCTGGTGGCACTGATCGCCCTGTACGTATCCACCAAGGTGATCGATACCGTGATCAAGGGCTGGAATACTGAACAGCAGATGATGATCATTTCCGATCAGGCCCAGGAAATCGCCCGGCGCATCAATACTGAAATGGATCGCGGCGCCACCTTCATCGATGCCACCGGCGCTTACACCGGCGAAAGGCGAGGCATGATCTACTGCGTGGTCACCCGGGCGCAGATCATGCAGGTAAAAAGCATAGTGGCGGGCCTTGATCCCCACGCTTTCGTTACCGTTTCCGACGCTCACGAGGTGATGGGCGAGGGTTTCCGCAACTTCTCCTCCGGCCAATAAGAGAAAAGACAATTTTTTCCTGTATTTCTGCCGTTTTCTTGCAGGAATTCCAATGATTTTGTCAAATAATGGAAATTGGGTATTTTTATACCAAATATTGCCATTTATTAAGGGAACAGCAAATCATTTACAGCCGTTTTATTGGCAGCGATGCAAACGCACCGCAAAAAACAAAGGAGGGTTTATCATGAAAACCTCAAAGAAAATCGCGCGCGCTGTATCCGCTGCCCTCTGCCTGATGCTGCTGCTCGCCAGCATCCCCGCGTTGGCCGACACCTACGCCACCGTGCAGGGCGGCACGCTGAACCTGCGCCAGAAGGCCTCCACCAGCGCTAAGGTGCTGGGACAGTACCCCACCGGCACCTGGGTCTCCATCCTGGAGCAGGGCGACACCTGGTGCAAGGTTTCCGTGGACGGCAAAACCGGGTACATGAAAACCAAGTACCTGACGAGCGCAGGCAAAAACACCATGTACGTGCGCACCAATACCGGCGTGGGCCTGAACCTGCGCACCGCCCCCAGCATGAGCGGCGAGATCATCACCTCCTTCCAGCCCGGCACCGCGGTGACCGTGCTCAAGAAGGGCGGCGGATGGTACTACGTATCCGTGGCGGGCCTCAAGGGGTATATGGGCAGCCAGTATCTGAGCGCGTCCGCCGGCAAATCCAGCAGCGGCAACGACTCTTCCCCCATCAAGTCGTATTCCTCCAAGCTGTTCAACCCCAACGGCGGCAGCATCGTCAATTTCCGTTCGGGCCCCAGCCTGAACAAATCCGTTATCGCCGCCTATCCCGTGGGTACCAGCGTGACCGTGCTCTCCAAGGAGAATAACTGGTGCAAGGTGGAAATCAACGGCCAGACCGGCTATGTAAGCGCTTACTTCCTCAAGCCCTGACGCGGGCACAAGCTGACATACAAATGATACGGCGGCGGGATGTTCCCGCCGCCGGAGTTTTTTTATTGGCATTGGCGGATTTTAGGGATATACCGCCAATCTCAATCAACAAGCAGCAAAAAAGTATTTTCGCAGTATCAATAATTGGAAAGGGAGAATCGTTTATATCAAGGAAGAAAAATCTTCCCCCGTTTTCCCCTCATTTTTCATGCACGATCTTCCCGGTCATATGCTCCAGCTCGATGGCAAACACGGCGGTGGCGGGACCGGAGCGCTCAACTTCATCGTCAATATACGCCAGGTCTTGGGTATATTTAAGGCTCAATGCCCGGCTGATGCGGATGATCTCATGATAATCGGTAACCATGCGCACGCGGCCGAACACGATAACGCTGCGGATATAAGGCGCCCAATCGCCCTCCCGATACTCGCCCTGGTCATACACACAGTAGGAAACCTTGTCATACCGGGCCATGGCATCCATTTTATGCCCTTTTTTGCCGCTGTGGAAGTACAGGCATCCGTCCTCCTCGCAATACCAATGATCCATGGGCATGCCATAGGGATAGCCGTCATCCCCCAGCACCGACAGCACGCCCCGGGGCTGCCTGATTAATATCTGCAGGCATTCCTCCCGGGAAAGCGCCTGTTTTTTCCGGCTCAGCTCACGAAACACGCTTCACACCTCCAGCAAGCTCTGGCGGGCCGCCGCCATGGCAGCCTCCGCGCGGTCACAGAAAGCGTCAAAATCAGGATCAGCCCGCTGCAGCTCGGTGTGGCTCAGGAAATACGCGATGGAGCGCCCGGCGCCCTCCCGATAGGAAAGGAAGCGGATGGGCGGGATGCCGGTGGCGCACATGACCTTGCTGTTGTCAAAGATCACGCTGTTGGCCTTATCCCCCAGCAGCTGTCCCCGGAAATCATACTGCTTTACCTGCGCCAGCAGATGCGCGGGGATATAGCAGGGCTTGTACTCCACATGCAGATGCTCGGCAATGACGCGGTATACCTCGTTCCAGGTAATGCTTTCATCGCTGGTGATATGGTACGCCTGTCTCAGGGCTTCAGCATTTCCGCACAGGCCGCAGAAATACACGGCAAAGTCCTCCGCCCAGGTCATCGTCCACAGCGTTTCGCCGTCCGCCGCCACGGGCACGGTTTTACCGTCCATCATGCGCCTGAGCACCTGCCAGGGACCAAAAGCACCATGGATCTGCACCGGCAGCGAGCGCTCGCAATAGGTATGGCTAGGGCGCACCACGGTCACCGGGAAACCCTGCTCCCGATACGCGGCCATCAGCAAATCCTCTATGGCCGCCTTGTTGCGCGAATACTCCCAGTAAGGATTGACCAAGGGCATATCCTCGGTGATAGGCAAAATGGGCACCGGCTTCTGATACGCCGAAGCCGAGCTGATAAAGATATACTGGTCGGTCTTTTCCGAAAACAGCGCCATATCCCGCCGGGCCTGCTCGGGCGTAAAGACGATAAAATCGGCCACGGTATCAAATCGCTCGCCCGCCAAAAGCTCCTGCACGCGGGCGGTATCGTTGATATCGGCCTGCCAAACGCGCACGCCCTCCGGCACGGCGCGATTGCCGCGGTTCAGCAGGGTAACCTCCCAGCCCGTACTGAGCAGCCGCTTTACAACGCTGGAGCTGATCACACCGGTACCGCCTATCAGCAATGCTTTCATTTTTGCGATCCTCCGTTTTTTCTTTCATTGTATAAAGAACCTCGGGAATATGTCAATACACAAAAGTGCTACTTTTCGCTTTTTCCCCTTGAATTAGGCCCTGGCAAGTGCTAAAATAGCATTGAACACAACGAAAGGAGAAATACAATATGAAAAAGTTCCTGAACGAATTCAAAGAGTTCGCCATGCGCGGCAATGTGGTTGACATGGCAGTCGGCGTGGTCATCGGCGCCGCCTTCGGCAAGGTGGTCACCGCGGTGATCGATATCTTCCTGAACCCCATCCTGGAAGCCCTGCCCAAGATGGAAAACGGCGGCACCGGCTTTGCCGGCAGCATCATCGCCTTCCTGGCCGTGCTGGTTGAGTTCATCCTCACCGCCCTGGTGCTCTTCATCATCATCAAGGCCATGAACAAGGCCAAGAGCCTGAAGAAGAAGCCCGAAGCCAAGCCCGCTGCTCCCACCACCAAGATCTGCCCCTTCTGCCAGAGCGAGATCAGCATCAAGGCCACCCGCTGCCCGCACTGCACCAGCGAGCTGAAATAACAGAAAGTTTCATATCCGGATGAAATATACGCATTTCTTCTGGGATTTTGATGGCACGTTGTTTGACACGTATCCCCGTGTCAACCGTGCCATTCAAAATGCCCTGAATGACATTGGCATAAAAGCCTCCATAGAAACCATTGAGCCGCTCTCCAAGATCATGCTGCGCCACACCTTTCATGTGCTGTGCCCCGGTCAGGAGGCGCAGGCGTGGGAGCGCTATCAAGCCCACGCCGAGGAGGAGGGCTACGTTTCCATGCGCCCATACCCGGGCGCCGAGCGTCTGCTGCGGGCCGTTTGCGCCGGCGGCGGGCGCAATTATTTATACACCCACAGGGATCATACCGCTCAGGATGCCCTGCGGCACTATGGGCTGGAACGGTATTTTACCGATTTTGTGGGGAAGGAAAACGGTTTTCCCAGCAAGCCCGCTCCCGACGCGCTGCAATACCTGATGAAAAAGCACGGGCTTGATCCGGCTGACTGCGTCATGCTGGGCGACCGGGACATCGATCTGGACAGCGGCAAAAACGCCGGAATGGCCTGCGCGCTGTTTGATCCGGGGCATTATTACGACGATTACGATACGCCCTGGCGATTCACCGATATGCTTGAAATGACGGCGGCGCTGGTATGGGAGGACAGGGCGGAGGATCTGTCCGAATCCGATCTGCTGGCGCTGCAGGCCATGCAGCAGGCGCGCCATCCCGAATGGGGCGGCATATCGCCGCAAAAAGGAATAGAAAAGCTGCTGTGGCTGGTGGGCGAGCTGGGCGAAGTCATCGATGTGGTCAAAAAGGTGCCGCCCGAAAAGCTGGCCGCGCCGGGCGAGCCGCGGTGCAGGCTCATCGAGGAATTGGCAGACGCCGCCATGTATTTCCATGACGTAATGAACTGCTACGGCATCACCGCGGAGGAGTTCTCCCAAACCTACTATGACAAAGTGAAAAAGAACCTGAAACGGGATTACGCGAAGGAGCACAAGGATAAATACGGCGTATAAAGGAGGAACGGCGCATGCAGCACAGGATCACATCCTCCGGGTTTTTGCATGACGAGACGGGCCGGCTGACCGAATGCGGCTATGCCACCGGCCTTGCGCTCAAATATGACCGGGCGCGGGTGAAGGCGTCGGGGTTCAGGCTCAAGGAATGGGATTATTATTACGTTGGCAATGATAATTTTGGCATTGCGCTGACCATTGCCGATAACGGCTATATGTGCATGGACAGCGTTTCCTTTCTGGACTTTGAAAGCAAGGAGCAGGAAACCGCCAGCCGCATGCGCTTCCCGGGCAAGCGCCGCGGCCTTCCCTATACCAGCCGGGAAGGCGACATCAGCGTCCGGGGGAAGGATTATGAAATCACCTTCCTCAACGACGGGAAAAAGCGCCAGCTATACGGGCACATGGACAACTTCGGCGGCAAAAAGAACATACTGTTTGATATCACGCTTACCGATACGCCCCGGGACAGCATGGTGATCGCAACGCCTTTTGCGGGCAAGCCCCTCGCCTTCTATTACAACCAGAAGATCAACTGCATGCGGGCCGAAGGCCGGGTGATCCTGAACGGTCAGGAATACCTGTTTTCCCCCGCCACGTCCTTTGGCGTGCTGGACTGGGGCCGCGGCGTATGGACATATGACAACACCTGGTATTGGGGATCGGCCAGCGGAATCGCCGAAGGAAAGCGCTTTGGGTTCAACATCGGCTATGGCTTTGGCGATACCAGCGCCGCCAGCGAAAACATGGTATTCTGTGACGGCATCGCCCATAAGCTGAGCCAGGTGCGCTTCAACATTCCCCTGCGGGATGGCAGGGAGGATTACCTGTCGCCCTGGACGTTCACCAGCGACGACGGACGGTTTGAAATGGACTTTACGCCCATTCTGGATCGCTCGGCGCGCATCGATCTGAAGCTCCTCCTGTCCGATCAGCACCAGGTCTTCGGCCGATACAGCGGACGCGCAATGCTGGACGACGGCACGGTGGTCCACGTAAAAGAATTGACCGGCTTTGCCGAAAAAGTACATAACAAATGGTAAAAGGACGTCGGGCGCGCGGAGCGCTCAACGTCCTTCCTTTATTGTTCAGGTTGATTTTAGGGTGAATCATACGATCTGGGATTGAACGGAGAAGGAGCACGTGAAAGAGCGCTTCCCCTTAACAGCGCCGCTGGGGAGACAGTGATTCCGGGGTCTTTGGCGCGGAGGCCCTTATCATACCCTTTCCCCCTGCAAGATTTCTGTCTATGGAATTCTTAATCAGGACTCATATGAATCCATTGATCTTCTGATATCATCCCTGAATGTATTGATCGATGGCCGCTGCCGCCTGCTTGCCGGCGCCCATGGCCAGGATCACAGTGGCCGCGCCGGTGACGGCGTCGCCGCCGGCATACACGCCCTCCCGGGAGGTTTTGCCCGTGCTCTCCTCGGCAATGATGCCGCCCCAGCGCTGGGTTTCCAGGCCCTCGGTGGTATCGCGGATCAGGGGATTGGGCGAAGTGCCCAGCGCCATGATCACAGCGTCCATGGGCAGATCATGTTCGCTGCCGGTAATGGGTACCGGGCGGCGGCGTCCACTGGCGTCCGGCTCGCCCAGCTCCATGCTGAGACAGCGGATGGCCCGCACCCACCCCTGGTCGTCCGGCAATATCTCCACCGGGTTCGTGAGGAAGCAGAATACGATGCCCTCCTCCATGGCGTGCTCCACCTCCTCCAGCCGGGCGGGCAATTCCTCCCGGGTGCGGCGGTAAACCACGGTGACATCGGCGCCAAGCCTGCGCGCGCAGCGCGCGGCATCCATGGCAACATTGCCGCCGCCCACCACAGCCACGCGCTTGGCCTGCTGGACTGGCGTATCACTGCCGGGCGCCGACGCGCGCATCAGATTGACGCGGGTCAGAAATTCATTGGCCGAGTATACGCCCTTCAGGCTTTCGCCGGGGATGTTCATAAACTTAGGCAGTCCGGCGCCTGAGCCGATGAACACCGCCTCGTATCCCTCCTGGCGCATCAGCTCATCCACCGTGACAGTGCGGCCCACCACGGTATTGGTTTCAATCCTTACGCCCAGCGCCTGCAGCGTATCGATCTCCCGCCGCACGATAGCCTTGGGCAGGCGGAATTCCGGAATACCGTATACCAGCACGCCGCCTGCGCGGTGCAGCGCTTCAAATACCGTGACATCATATCCTTTGCGGGCCAAATCGCCCGCGCAGGCCAGGCCGGAAGGGCCGCTGCCCACCACAGCCACGCGATGTCCGTTCCTTTCAGGCGCTTTGGGCGGCTCCGCGCTTTCCGCGTTGTGGGTATCGGCCGCAAAGCGCTCCAGACGGCCAATCGCCACAGGCTCGCCGCGGATACCCCGGACGCAGTGCTTTTCGCACTGGTTTTCCTGGGGGCAAACCCGCCCGCAGACGGCGGGCAGGGCGTTGGTCTGGGCGATCTCCTGGTACGCGCCCTCCAGATCGCCCTTGACGATCAGGCGAATAAAATCGGGAATATGCACCTGCACCGGGCAGCCGGAAACGCAGGGCTTGTTTTTGCAGTTCAGGCAGCGCTGCGCCTCCTCCTGGGCCATCTGCAGGGTATAGCCCTGAGCAACTTCGTCAAAATTGCGCACGCGCGCTTCGGCAGCCTGAACAGGCATGGCCACTTTCTTGGGATTCATATTGGGCATATCAGCGCACCTCCCGGAACAGATTGCAGGCGTCTTCACGGGCCTTCCGCTCAAAATCGCGATAGGCGGCATTGCGGGCCATGGCTTCGTCAAAATCGATCTCATGGCCGTCAAAATCCGGCCCGTCCACGCAGGCAAACTTCATTTTGCCGCCCACGGTCAGGCGGCAGCAGCCGCACATGCCGGTGCCGTCGATCATGATGGGATTCATGCTGGCGACGGTTTTTACATTAAACTCCTTTGTCAGCTTACATACGAACTTCATCATGATCAAGGGACCGATGGTGATCACCTCGTCATACTGCTCGCCGGCCTCCAGCAGCTTGCGCAGCGCGTCGGTCACCAGGCCCTTTTCGCCAAAGCTCCCATCGTCGCTCATGCGGAAAAGCGCGTCGGACACGGCGTCGAATTCCTCCTCCAGGATCACCAGATCCTTGCTGCGGAAGCCCACGATGGAATGCACGCGGCAGCCCTGCTCATGCAGCTTTTTAGCCACCGGATAGGCGATAGCGCAGCCCACGCCGCCGCCCACCACAGCCACGCTTTTCAGCCCGGCAGTCTCGGTGGGACGCCCCAGGGGGCCTACAAAATCATGCAGCGCGTCCCCGGCGTTCAGGTGATTGAGCTTTTCCGTGGTGCCGCCCACAACCTGGAATATGATGGTGACCGTGCCCTTTTCCCTGTCAAAATCGGCCACAGTCAGCGGGATACGCTCGCCATCCTCGCTGACCCGCAGGATAATGAACTGGCCCGGTTCCGCCTTTTTGGCCACCAGCGGCGCTTCGATCACCATGCGGGTGACGGTGGGATTGAGCGGCGTTTTTTCAAGGATTCTGTTCATTGATCTATCTCCTTCATTCGGCGTTCCAATGCATACGGTATTGCAGCCTGCCATAAAAATCCGCGTCCTGGGTGCGCACAAGCACCACAGGCGGCAACTCGCCAATTGTTAGGCTTCCCTCCAGCGGCAGCAGCAGTTTTTCCTGCCCATCCGCCGTCAGATCGGGCCATTCATCCTGATTTTCCCGGGAGCCCATGCGCCAGGAAATCGTGATCCTGTCATGGGAGGAAACCACGATAGGCACCGCCGAAAGCGACTGGGCGCAGATAGGCGTCAGCGTAAGCAGCTCCATCTCGGGCATCAGCACAGGGCCGCCCGCGGACAGATTGTAAGCCGTAGAGCCCGAGGGCGTGCACACGATGAGCCCATCCCCCCGATAGCGCAGCGCCAAGCTGCCGTTGACCTCCACCGAAATCTGCAGCGTATGAACGCAGGCGCCCCGATGAAAAAGCAGCTCGTTCAGGGCCGATATGCGCCGCCCATTCTCCAGCATGCCGCCGATCTGCGCGCGGTATTCCAGCTGGAATTCGCTCTGCAATATTTTTTCCAGAGCGGGAAAGGCGTCGTTCTTCTCACAGTCGCTGAGATATCCAAGATGTCCGCAGTTGACCAGCCAATAGGGCTTATTGACAGCATTCAGCATGCGCACAGCCCGGAGCAGGGTGCCGTCTCCGCCCAGCACTGCGATGATATTGGCATCCTCGGGCCGCTCCGCCGCCTGCTCCCCAAGCCTTTCCCGCAGCGCTTCGGCCAGCGCTCCGGCTTCGGCTGAGGTGGGATTGGGATGAATCCAGAATTGCATCCGCCGTTCCTCTCCTTGATCGATATAGCTTGTTTCATCATATATAAAAAAAACAATTTCGTCAACGTTTTCACGATTATGATGCATAAAAAGAACGGACGCGCGTTTCCCCTCAATATGAAAAGGGCAAAAAGGAAGAGCCTGCGAAAAAGGATCCATCCCGTTCCCTCCCCGCAGGCTTCAACCTTGCCGCGTTCAGTCCTTTTTGATCCGCAGCAGCCATTCCCCGTAATGGGGGCCGGTATACATGCTGAATCCCGAGTCAAAGCTGTAACCAGCCGGCACCTTGAGCAGCTCCACATGGTAGATATCCGCCGGATCGTCAAAAAAGATCACGCCGTCATCGTCAGATTTGGCGGTGGCGCAATAGGTATCGGTGCAGAAATTGACATATACGCCGGACACCGGCGCGCCATTCTGATCAGCCACGTGGATGGTGTAGCCAACCGCTTCCTCCGGGGCGGCGTCCTCGGCATAGGCCCAGGTCACATCATAGCCCTGAGCGCGGAATTCCTCCATAAACTCCTCAATATAATCCTCTGAAGAGATGAAATACGCCATCACATCGCGTTCGTCGCTCTGGCTGTACGTTGCCAGGACGCCTGCGGTATAATGGTATTCTGCGCCGCCCACCGGCATGGCCTGATCATAGACGTACGCGCCGCGCATGGGATCCATCAAGCCGGACAGAAGATTGATCTCGCCCGTCTCGTAATCGTAATAGATCACATCATCGGGATAGGCATACGCGTCCGGCACAAGACGCAAATGGGCAGTATCGTCATTGATCACATACACCGGCATCTCAGTATCCTTGCCCTGCCAAAATACGGTGATCCGCTGGGCCGAGGGGTTTTCCACGATAATATCGCGCTGCACCGCCACCGAAAAAGCCGCGGTGGATGCGACCTTGGGGATCTCCGTATACACCCTCGTTTCAGTATATCCCGCGCCCAGGAAGGCCTTCACCAGCCGCTCCACCTCAGCGGCGTCCCGGAAACTGCCCGACTGCATGAAGGCGGCGTTACCGAAGCGATCAACGATCACCGTGGTGGGAATGGCCGAGGCGTATACATATTCCGCCAGTCCGGTTTTGCTGTCGCTTCCCATGGCAAAGGTGACGCCGTACTGCTGCCGGAAGGCTGCGATCTTTTCCAGCGTATCGGCGCTCTCGCAGGACAGGGCGATAAAGGCCACGTCATCCCCATACTTTTCGTATACCTCGTTCAGATAGGGGAATTCCCGCTGACAGGGCGGGCACCAGGTGGCCCAGATGTTGATCAGCGCGGCTTCATGATCCAGAAGCGCTTCGGACAGCGTAAAAGTATTGCCCTCGGTATCGGTAACAGTGAAATCCGGAAAGGGCTGGCCTAGGATCTCCAGATTTTCAGCCGATGCGGCGCAAAGCGTCAGCGCCAGAATCAGCATCAGCAGCACAAAAAGCTTTCTCATGGCATGCTCCTTCAAAGATATTGCATATCTATTTTACAGGATTCCGCGCCCTTTCGCAACATGTGAAAAGCGCCCGCCGAAGCCCGGCAGGCGCTTTTTACAATGAATTTACAAATCAATTGCCCAAATCGTCCACATAAAGCTCGCGCACGGCGTTGGGATCCTCCACGGGCGCAGCGGGCTGGGGATGATCGCGCTTTTCCAGGAACTTGGGCGCCACCTGCGGGAACATGGCGATGGACAGCACATCCTCCTCGCTCTTGACGATGGCCTTGTTCTTTTCGCGGTATTCGGGCATCTCGGGCTTGATCAGGTCTGCGGGACGGCAGGTGATAACCTCGGCGTCGCCGATGCACTTTTTGCGCACATCCTCATCCACCGCGCCGGGCAGACGGCCATACTCGCCGCGCAGCAAGCCCTTGGACTCCTTGGAGACCATCTTATAGCGCTCGCCGCTGAGCACGTTCAGCACGGCCTGAGAACCCACGATCTGGCTGGTGGGGGTCACCGGGGGCGGATAGCCAAAATCCTTGCGAACACGGGGCACCTCGGCCAGCACGTCGTAATACTTGTCCTCGGCATTGGCCTGCTAGAGCTGGCTGATCAGATTGCTCAGCATGCCGCCGGGCACCTGGTACACCAGCGTTTTGGCGTCGGTGTTCAGCACCTTGGGATCCAGACTGCCCTGGGCCTTGAGCTTGTCGGCCACCTTGCGGAAATGCTCGGAAGCCTTGAGCAGCTTGTTCATATCCAGACCGGTATCAAACTCGGTGCCCTGGAAGGTGGCCACCATGGATTCGGTAGCGGGCTGGCTGGTGCCGCCGGCCAGAGGCGACAAAGCGGTATCGATGATATCCACGCCGGCCTGGGCGGCCATCAGGTACACCATATCGCCGGTGCCGGTGGTATTGTGGGTATGCAGGTGGATGGGCACCTTGATGTTGGCTTTGAGCTGCTTCACCAGGGAGTAGGCGTCATAGGGCAGCAGCAGGTTGGCCATATCCTTGATGCAGATGGAATCAGCGCCCATCTGCTCGATTTCCTTGGCCAGCTTGACAAAGTATTCCTCGTTGTGCACAGGGCTGATGGTATAGCTGATGCAGCCTTCCACCCAGCCTCCGGCTTTCTTCACGGCCTTCATGGCGCGCTCGATGTTGCGGGTATCGTTCAGGGCGTCGAAAATACGCACCACATCAATGCCGTTTTCCACCGATTTCTGGCAGAACGCGTCCACCACGTCGTCGGCGTAATGCTTGTAACCCAGCAGGTTCTGGCCGCGCAGGAGCATCTGCAGCTTGGTGTTGGGCATATGCTTGCGCAGCTGGCGCAGCCGCTCCCAGGGATCCTCGTCCAGGAAGCGCATGCAGCTGTCAAAGGTAGCGCCGCCCCAGCACTCCAGGGACCAGTAGCCAATGCTGTCCAGGATCTCGCAGGCGGGCAGCATATCTTCCAAGCGCATGCGGGTGGCCGCCTGAGATTGATGGGCGTCGCGCAGAATGGTATCGGTAATATTGATTTTAGGCATACATTTCCTCCATTAGGCCGCGCCAAACAGCGCCAGCAGGACGCCGGCAGCGATGGCGGAGCCGATGACGCCGGCCACGTTGGGGCCCATGGCGTGCATGAGCAGGAAGTTGGCGGGATTCGCCTTTTGGCCTTCCTTCTGGCTGACGCGGGCGGCCATGGGCACGGCGGAAACGCCGGCCGAGCCGATCAGCGGATTGATCTTTTCCTTGAGGAACAAATTCATGAACTTGGCCAGCAGCACGCCGCCCGCAGAGCCGCAGCCAAAGGCAAAGATACCCATGGCCATGATCTTGATGGTCTGCCAGGTCAGGAAGGTGTTGGCGGTGGCGGTGGCACCCACGCAGGTGCCCAGGAAGATGGTGACGATGTTCATCAGTTCGTTCTGGGCGGTCTTGTCCAGACGGTCGGTGACGCCGCACTCATGCATCAGGTTGCCCAGCATCAGGCAGCCCACCAGCGGGGCGGCCGAAGGCACCAGCAGGGCCACAAAGATGGTGACCACAAAGGGGAAGATGATCTTTTCGGTTTTGGATACCTTGCGCAGGGGGCGCATGACGATCTTGCGCTCCTCCTCAGTGGTCAGCGCGCGCATGATGGGCGGCTGGATCACGGGCACCAGAGCCATATAGGAATAAGCGGCCACGGCGATGGCGCCCAGCAGATGGGGAGCCAGCCGGATGGCGG
Organism: Clostridia bacterium; assembly: GCA_017464225.1. The sequence continues at coordinate 17,973 of JAFUDW010000159.1, forward strand.
TGTAGATGGCAGTGGGGCCGTCCGCGCCGCCGATGATGCCGATGGCGCCCGATTCAGCGGGGGTGAAGCCCAGCACGCGGCTCAGGATAAATACGATGAAGATGCCCAGCTGCGCGGCGGCGCCCAGCAGCAGCGTCTTGGGATTGGCCAGCAGGGGACCAAAGTCGGTGCCCGCGCCCACGCCCAGGAAGATCAGGCAGGGATAAATGCCCAGTTTGACGCCCAGATACAGATAATCCAGCAGACCCGCCGAAACGGTGGTCATAACGCCGTTGATCTCAATGGGTTCGCTCCCGGCCAGCGCCGCCCAGTGCACATGACCGCCGGCAAACAGCTCCTCATGGAACAGGTTTGCGCCGGGCAGGTTGGTGAGCAGCATGCCGAAGGAGATGGGCAAAAGCAGCAGAGGTTCAAACTTTTTGACGATGGCCAAATACGCCAATACCAGCGCAATGACGATCATCACCAGCGCTTTCCAGTTGTCTCCGATCATGGAGAAACCGGTCTGCTGGAGAAAATTCATAATCGTTTCCATGCTGTACCCTCCGCCTTACGCGATGGTCACAAGCAAATCGCCGGACTGTACAGACTGGCCCTTGGTCACATTGACAGCGCCCACGGTGCCGTCGACAGGAGCCATGATTTCGTTCTCCATCTTCATGGCTTCCAGCATCACCAGGATTTCGCCCTTCTTCACGGCCTGACCAGGCTTAACGTTCACCGACAGGATGGTGCCGGGCATGGGGCGTTGACGGCCTGGCCGCCCGCCGGAGCGGCGGCCTTCG